>JBMSSR010000330.1:0-2014 GCA_049424465.1 Ilumatobacteraceae bacterium | reverse complement strand
CCCGGTGCCACTGGCACCGGGCCCTCTCGCGTGGACCGGCAGACCGGTCTGCGCTGCCGATCGATCAGATGAGCGGCGTGTTCTGCGGCAGGCCGAGCACGATGCGGCCGTAGAGCTCCTGGTTCGTCTCGAGGTTGAGCAGACCGTGCTGGTTGATCGCCCGCAGGTCGGCCACGGCCCGGGTGAGCGGGCTGGCGAGACGGATGCCCGAGGCGCCGCTGGCATGGAACAGGATCTCGACGCCCTCGAGGCAGCGGCGCACACCCTGCGCGCAGTCCAGACGCATCCGTGCACGGGTCATGAAGTCGAGGTCGCGCCCCTCGCGGGCAGCGGCATCGATCTGATCGGCACAGTGGAACAGGATGAGCTCGCCCTCGTGGATGAGCATCGCTGCATTGCCCGCCTGGATGTGGGTGAGCGGGTGGTTGTACTGATCGTCCGCCGTGTAGGCGATGGTCTTGCCGCGCACCAGGTTCGGGAAGTCGGCCAGCGCAGCGCGCGCGATGCCGATGGCCCCACCGGTGAGGGCGAGCGCCAGCACCGGCACGGGGGCGCAGTGCATGTTCCACTCGTCGTAGGCCGACATGCCGGGGCTGCCGCCCATGACGAGCCCCGGCAACGACAGGAAGCGGTGGTCGGGGATGAACAAGTCGTCGACCTTGACCGAGCACGAGCCGGTGCCGGTGAGACCGTTGACGAACCAGTCGTCGAGCTGCGTGACTGCCTCGGTGGGCACGAGGAAGTCGCCCTCGTCGATCACGTCACCGACCGGGTTCTTCACCACGCCGCCGAGGAGCAGCCACTGGCTGACCTGGTTGCCCGAGGCGAACGGCCAGAAGCCGCTGAGGCGGTATCCCCCGTCGACCTTCACCGCCGAGCCACGCGGCCCGATCACGGCGGACACCACGTTGTCGGGGTTGCCGTACGCGTCGTCCTGCGCCTGCTCCGGAAAGTGCGACAGCAGCCACGAGTGTGCCTGCGTCACGCCGGCGACCCACGCCGTGTTGGCGCAGCCCTCGGCGAGCGAGGCGACGACCTCGAGATGGGTGCGCATGCTGAAGCCGTAGCCACCGTTGCGACGGCTCTGGATCGTCTTCAACGAACCGGCCTCGCGCAACAGGTCGATGTTCTCCTGCGGCACACGGCGCAGCGCCGCGGCCTCGGCCGAGCGCTCCCTGAGCGCAGGGATGAGCGCTCTGGTACGGGCGATGTTATCGACTTCGGCCTGGGTCTCGACCAGGGTCATGGGTGTCCTCCTGCGACATGGACGCCCGACGACGCACTGCCCCCACCGTCGAGCGCCCGGGTGGTTCGGGCGCTGTTGCGCAAATGTGATGATTCATCATTTTCGACGCCGAGTCAAGGGTGACGCGCAATCTTTCCCTGATATGGTCGCCTCGTGCCCCCGAGCGCCCCGCCCCGCAGCGACGACCCGGCCGCCGAGGCACCCGTCCGACCAGCGGGTCGCGGGCCCAGTCGGACCGAGGTGCGCCAGCGCCAGACCCGCCTTCGGTTGCGCCAGGTGGCCCACGACCTGATCGCTGCGCAGGGCGTCGACGCCACGACCATCCAGGCCATCACCGAGGCCGCCGACATCGGATTCGGGACGTTCTACAACTACTACCCCACCAAGGAAGCGCTCGCCGAGGACGTGCTCGACTGCCTGATCCACAACCTGGGCGTGCGGAACGACCGCGTCACACAGGTGCTCGGCGAGACGGACCCGGTGCGTATCGTCGCCAATTCGGTGCGCTTCGTGATGCGCGAGACCGTGGCGAACCCGGTGTACCACTGGTGGTTCGACCATCTGGACCTGCTCGTCGACCGGATGCGGGTCGGGTTCGGCCCGTTCGGCTTGCGCGACATCCAGCACGCCGTCGACGCGGGCGACTACCACATCATCGGCGGCGACCACCGACTCGCATGGAGCCAACTGGTCTGGATGATGGCGACCGGCGCGAAGGACATCGTGCGGGGCGAGCACAACGGCGGCGCCGCCTACCTGCTCACCGAC
>JBMSSR010000329.1:0-2014 GCA_049424465.1 Ilumatobacteraceae bacterium | reverse complement strand
TCCATCATCTGCATGCCGGTGGCACCGATGTAGATCGGCACGTCCTTGGGGCGACGCTCCTGGTACACGTAGTCGAGCTCGACACCGTCGAGGTGCACGTAGTGGCCGTCGAACGTGACCGTCTCGTTGTTGAGCAGGGCCCGCACGGCGGTGACGATCTCGCGCATGACGGTGAGCGGCCGGGCGCGGTCGATACCGACCTTCTTGGCCAGCGGGTCCCACCACGCGCCGATGCCGAGGATGACACGGCCGGGCGCGAGGTCGTCGAGCGTGCTGAACGTGGCGGCGAGGCGGGCCGGGTTGCGGCTCCAGCAGTCGACGACACCCGAGCCCACCTTGATGCGCTCGGTGACGCTGGCGAACGCCGCCATCGGCACGGTGGCCTCGCGCACGAGACGGCTCTCGGCCTGCCACACGGCGGCGAAGCCCTTCTGCTCGGCATAGCGGACGATGTCCATGCCCTCGCGGATCGGGTGGGCGTCCTGCAGATACAGCGCAACCGGCGTGTCCATGCCCGAACCCTACAGCCGGGCAAAGAGGCGGTCGGCCTGCTCGGCAGCCTTGGCGCGCACCTCGGCCTCGTCCACGAGCAACGGGGCGCCGTCGCGCAGCAACTCGGTGCCGTCCGCGCGCACGACATGTCGGGCACGCACCCCCGGTGTGAACGCGACGTGCCACGCACTGCCGGCGTGCGGGTAGTTCCACGTGACGCGATCCTCGCGGGCCTCCGGGAACAGGCCGTAGCCGTTGTCGAGCCACTGCCACACGGTGTCGGGCGATGCCGTGATGTCGTCCTCACGCAGGCGCACGTACGCGAGGCGGGCCTCCTCGAGCATGTCGGCGCCGATGCCGTCGGTCCCGAGCACGACTCGGTTGGGCCGCGCGGCAGGCCGCGCGTAGCCCACCGAGTTGTTCATGTTGCTGCGCGGGTTGTGCGCGATGGTGCCTGGCAGCGGACGGTCGAGGTACACGCAGTGGACGAGGTGCCAGTCGTCGCGGGCGAGTGGCTCGAGCCGCTCCCCCGCTGCGACGTCGTCGACACCCTCGGCGACGTGGATGTGCACGCCGACGCCGTGGTCGCGTGCAAGTCCCGCCGCCTGCTGCAGCGTCTCGTCGCTGCACGTGAACGCGGCGTGCACACCCACCATGCCGCGGCCTCCCTCGCGCAGGAAGCGCTCGTTCTCGGCGAGACCCCGCTGCGCTCCGTCGGCACCATGGCGGTCGGTGACCCCGTACGCGAGGTTGGTGCGCACGCCCACCTCGGCGCACGCCTCGGCAATGATCGACAGGCTTCCCTCGATGCACGACGGCGACTCGTGGTGGTCGACGATCGACGTGGTGCCGCACTGCAGCGCCTCCATCGCGCCGAGCATCGCCGACCAGCGGATCATCTCGGCGTCGAGCGCGACATCGAGCCGCCACCAGACCTGCTCGAGGATCTCGAGGAAGGAGTGTGGCTGGCGCGGCGGGGCCGGCATGCCGCGTGCCAGCGCCGAGTACAGGTGGTGGTGACCGCACACCATGCCGGGCGTCACGGCACTCATCGTCGACTCACTCGTCGGCCGACGCCGTGGCGCGCATCGGCAACTCGTTGCGCCACACGCCGTCGAGCTCGTGCAGCGCAGCGGCGACGGCCGGCGCGGTGGGCACGAGACCGATCTCGCCGACACCCTTGATGCCGTACGGCGAGCGGGGCTGCGGCACCTCGACGAGGCGCACCTCGATGGGCGGCACGTCCTTGGCGCGCAGGATGCCGAGCGACCGCAGCGTCGTGTTGACCGGGAACCCGGTGTCGGGGTCGTGCGGGAACTGTTCGGTGAGCGCGTAGCCGAGGCCCATGTGCACACTGCCCTCGATCTGCCCCTCGCACAGCAGCGGGTTGACGGCGCGACCCACGTCGTGCACCGCCAGCACGCGCTCGATGTCGCCCGACTCGCGGTCGACGACCACCATCTGCGCGGCGTAGCCGAACGCTGCGTGGATGGTGGGGTTCGGGTGCTCGGGGTCGCCGAGG
>JBMSSR010000328.1:0-2030 GCA_049424465.1 Ilumatobacteraceae bacterium | reverse complement strand
GTGGTGATGCTCGGCACCGACGTCAACGACGACATCGCCAACCAGATCTGCGCCCAGCTGCTGTACCTCGAGGGCGAGGACCCCAACGCCGACATCTGGCTGTACATCAACAGCCCCGGCGGCTCGGTGACGGCCGGCATGGCCATCTACGACACCATGCAGTTCGTCAGCTGCGACGTGGCGACGGTGTGCATGGGCATGGCTGCCAGCATGGGCCAGTTCCTGCTCACGGCAGGCGCCAAGGGCAAGCGCTACACGCTGCCCAATGCGCGCATCATGATGCACCAGCCGCTCGCCGGCCTGCGCGGCCAGGCGACCGACATCGCCATTCAGGCCGAGCAGCTGCGCTACACCAAGCTGCGCATGGCCGAACTCATCGCCGAGCACTCGGGCCAGACGCTCGAGAAGATCCAGGCCGACAGCGAGCGCGACCGCTGGTTCACCGCCGAGGAGGCCAAGTCGTACGGGCTCGTCGACAAGGTCATCCTGCGGCGCGGCGAGATCGTCTGACGCGGCGGCCGACGGCTCAGGGCGCCGATGTCGGCGTCGTGGGCCCGCTGGGCGGCACCTGCAGCGGCGTCGTCACCACCGGTGCGGTGGGACCGATGACGGCACCGCAGACCTTGAACGTGTAGTCGATCAACCGGTCCGCTGAGGGCTGTGCGCGCCGCAGTGTGTCGGCGGCGTCCTTCACCGACTGCGCGTCGCCCGGTGTCACCTCGGCGGCGGCCTCCATCGCGGCGATGACGGTGCGCCACTCGGGCTCCACCGCGATCGGTGCGACCTCACCGACCGATCGCCACACGGCGAGCATCCGCTCGACCTCGACGGCGTCGGCGAACGATGTGGCATTCAACTCGGCGAGGTGATCGCCCACGGCGGTGCAGTACGCCGACTCGCTGCGCTCGGGCGCGCCGCCGACGCACGACGTGAGCGCGACCACCGCAGTCGCCGCGGTCAGCGCGTGCGCGACAGTGCGGCGGGTCGTCTGCGACATCCCCCGAGTCTCTCAGGTGCGGCACGCCGGTGTCCGTCATCGAGAACGGTGTACGTGCCGGCGCGCCGTGGTCGCGGCGAGGAACTCGCAGCGGTGTCACGCGGCTGACAGGGGAGCGCTGCCGACCGGAGCCGCGCGCTGTGCCTCACGACGTGGCGGCGCGTGTCGCCCCGTCGAGGAGCCGCACTCGTTCCTCCTGCCGTCACCGACCGGTCGGAGGTCACCGTGCTCGCATCCGTGCGATCCGCAACGCTGCTCGGCGTCGAGGGACGCCCCATCACCGTCGAGGTGCACGTCGCGAGCGGCCTGCCGTCGTTCCAGGTCGTCGGCCTCCCCGACGAGGCATGCCGCGAGTCGCGCGACAGGGTGCGTGCCGCCGTGCTGTCGAGCGGTCTCACGTGGCCGCAGGCTCGCATCACCGTCAACCTCGCGCCGAGCGGCCGGCGCAAGGGCGGGTCGGGCCTCGACCTCCCGATCGCGGTCGGCCTGCTGGCCGCGGACGGTCAGCTGCAGGCCGACCTCGTCGAGGACCACGGCTTCATCGGCGAGCTCGGCCTCGACGGCACGGTCCGCGGTGTGTCGGGTGTCGCCCCGATGGTGGCGTCGCTGGTCGGCGAGCTGTCGTGGTGCCGACCGGTCGTCGCGGCAGCCAGCTACCGCGAGGCGCACGGCGTGGCGGGCGAGCGGGTGCGCGTCGCACGCACCCTGCGCGAGGTCGTCGATGCGCTCAATGCCGAGGCGCCGTGGCCGCAGCCGCCCGACACCGAACTGGTCGATGACGACGAGCCGCGCCCCGACCTCGCCGAGGTGCGGGGCCAGCCGATGGCGCGCCTCGCGCTCGAGGTGGCCGCGGCGGGTGGCCACCACCTCCTGCTCGTGGGCGCACCGGGCTCGGGCAAGACGATGCTCGCCGAGCGGCTGCCCGGACTGCTGCCGCCGCTGGGCCTTCCCGAGGCGCTCGAGACGACGATGGTGCACTCGGCCGCAGGGGTGCGGCTGCCCGCCGGAGGGCTGGTGCGGCGACCGCCGTTCC
>JBMSSR010000327.1:0-2046 GCA_049424465.1 Ilumatobacteraceae bacterium | reverse complement strand
AGCAACTGGTAACCGGGAAGGCCGGCCACGACGACACTGAGGTCGAGCGGACCGGGCTCGACCACGACACCGGGCGCCGACAGCGTGCGGCGGAACACGCGTCCGGTGGTCGTCTCGGCCCAGTAGAGGGTCGAGCCGTCGGGCGACAGGCCGATGCCGTTGGGTGCCTCGACCGGGAAGACCTGCTCGCTGATGTGCGAGCCGTCGGCGAGCGCGTAGTAGACGCCCGTCAGGTCGCTGGTGCGCGCCGCGTGGTCGCGGATGCCGTGGTCGGTGAACCAGAACCCACCGTGCTCGTCGAACACGAGGTCGTTGGGCGCACGAAGTGGCCGCCCGTCGCAGTGCGTGTACAGGTCGGTGACGGCGCCAGTGGCGAGGTCGACGCGCTGGATACGACCGCCGATGTACCGCGACGGATCGAGGTCACCCGGCAGCAACATGCCGCCGAACTCGATCGGCCGGAACGAGCCCCCGTTGTTGCACAGGTACACCGCACCGTCGGGACCGATCGCCGCGCCGTTGGGCCCACCGGGGATCTCGGCGATCACCTCGGTGCTGCCGTCAGGGTGCACACGCGTCAGGCGCGGGCCGAACATCTCGACGAGGATCACCGAGCCGTCGGGCATCGCGATGGGCCCCTCGGGGAACCGCAGACCGGTGGCGATCGTGGTGAGAACAGGTGTGTCGGCAGGGCTCATAGGTGCATCATGCACCCCGACAGCAGGGCCCGGTGCACACAAGTGGCGTCCCCGGGTCGAGCGCCGCACGTCGATCCCGGGCGGGACAGCGGTCAGATCGAGCCGGCGTCGCGCAGCAGTTCGAACTCCTCGACCGACATCAGCACGGCACGGGCCTTCGATCCCTCGCTCGGGCCGACCACGCCACGCTGCTCGAGGAGGTCCATGATGCGACCGGCACGGGCGAAGCCCACCTTCAGCTTGCGCTGCAGCATGCTGGTGCTGCCGAGTTGGCTGCGCACCACCAGCTCGATGGCCTGGCGCATGAGACCGTCGTCGTCATCGTCGCCGCCTCCCCCGCCACCGAGGCTCGACGTGCCACCCTGGCCCGCGCCGTCGTCGCCCTCGACACCCGGCACGTAGACGACCTCGGGCGCCTGACGGCGCCAGTGGGCCACCACCTTGCGCACCTCGTCCTCGCTCACGAACGAGCCCTGGATGCGCTGCGCGACGTTGCTGTTGCCGGGCAGCAGCAACATGTCGCCCTTGCCGACGAGTTTCTCGGCACCCGGCTGGTCGAGGATGACGCGGCTGTCCATGAGACTGTTGACGGCATATGCAATGCGCGCCGGGATGTTGGCCTTGATGACACCGGTGATGACGTTGACCGACGGCCGCTGCGTGGCGACGATGAGGTGCACGCCGACGGCACGCGCCTTCTGCGCGATGCGGGTGATGCTCTCCTCGACATCACGCTGCGCGACCATCATCAGGTCGTTCAGCTCGTCGACCACGACGACGATGTATTCGAGCCGCTGATAGGTCTTCTCGGGGTCGGCACCTGCCTCGGGCTGGAGCTCGCCGCGGTCGAACGCCGCGTTGTAACCGGTGATGTCGCGAAAGCCGGTCTCGTAGAGCACGTCATAGCGGCGCTCCATCTCCTTGACCGCCCACGCGAGCGCATTGGCCGCCTTCTTGGGGTTGGTGACCGGCTGGGTGAGCAGGTGCGGCAGGCGGTTGTACTGACCCATCTCGACCTGCTTGGGGTCGATGAGGATGAGCCGCACCTGATCGGGCGTGGTGCGCATCAGCAGTGAGGTGATGATGCAGTTGATGCCGCTCGACTTGCCGGCGCCAGTGGTACCCGCGATGAGCAGGTGCGGTGTCGTGGCGAGGTTGAGGAACACCGACCGGCCGGCGATGTCCTTGCCGATCGCGACGTCGAGCGGGTGGCTGGCCACCTTGGCCTCTGCCGAGGACATGATGTCGCCGAGGCTGACCAGCTGGCGGGTGTGGTTGGGGACCTCGACACCGATCGCCTGACGACCGGGGATGGGCGCCAGGATGCGCACGTCGGTCGCCGCCATCG
>JBMSSR010000326.1:0-2087 GCA_049424465.1 Ilumatobacteraceae bacterium | reverse complement strand
GGGCCAGAGGGGCGTCGCTGTCGGCCACTCGGTGCACGACGGACGAGGGATTCCAGTCCGTCACGGGCAGGCACTGTCGTCGAGCAGGGTGCACTGCTCGACGTTCTTGAGCACTCCTGCGATGTAGAGGTACGAGCCGTCGGTGCCGACACCGCCGTCGAAGGCCCCACCACTCATCGAGAACAGCAGGTCGTCACCGTCGCCGCCCAGGTAGATGCCGTCCGGCATCCCGTCATTCACCGAGTCGTTGCCGGCGCCACCGTCGAACGTGCCGCCGTTGAGTGCTCCCACCGCATCGTTGTCGGCACCAGCACGGAAGTACCCGCCGAGCACGTACTGGAGGCTGTCGTTGCCACCGCCACCGAGCAGCACGTCACCGGCCCGCAGCGAGTCCTCGTCCGACGTGGTCACCTTCGAGTAGTCGACCTGGTCGGAATACTTGCTGCCGCAGACCAGGTCCTTGCCGGTCGACAGCAGGAACGTCGAGTTCGCCGTCGCGGGGGTGAGGTTGACCACCCGCACCGTGGCGTCCTGCGAGCCGTCCGCTGCGATGCCGAGCCAGATCCGGACATCGGTGAGCGTCTCGCCGACGGCGGTGGCGCACGCCAACGGTGAGGTCGATGCCCTCACTGCCGTGCCCGCACGAGAGGCGTCGCACGACGCCAACACGGATGCTGCGGCGAGCAGGACGACGAGGCCACGGCGGTGGAGTGACACGGGAGTTCCCTTCGGGGTCGGACTGGACGGACGGCGAACGTCGCCGATCCGTGAACTGTACTGAGTATAGTTCAGTGCATGCGCCGTCGACACCACGTCTCATTGCTGGCCACTGCCCTTGCGGGTTTCTTGACCCTCGCCGCGTGCGGCGGCCCGTCGGACGACACGGCGGTTCGGGAGGTGCTCAGCGACCCGAGCCTCTCGTCCGACCGGTCCGGCGCGGTCGTCGGCGGTCTGTCGACGACGTGCCCTGCGCAGCTCGACGTCCTCCCCGGCGACTTCGGCATCTGCCGTCTCCGTGCGGGCGACTCGACCGAGGCCACCGTGATCATCCCGCTGCAGGCCGCGTCCGAGGCATGGAAGACGCGCATCATCTTCCTGTGCGACTACACGAAGGTGCGGACCGTCACCACGTTCCGCCGCGAGTCCAACCTGCCGTGGGAGACGATCACCAGGGACTTCACGAACGACCCGCAGTGCTCGACGGGCAAGGCACTGCAGCTGCGATACGACCCCGAGAACGACTACCCGTACGCCTACAACACGACCGTGGTCGCGGCCCGCAACCGGGACGTCAAGATCCGCATCCCGAGCTGCGACGAGGCGTACGGCTGGCTGTGCCCGTTCTACAACAACCCGTCGATCCTCGTGCAGGTCGCGGACTACGACCCCGCCAACGTCACGCCGACGATCCCCGGCGTGTGATCGTCACGGCTGGAACTCCGACGAGCCACCGCTGGCCACGTTGATGAGATAGGCGTGGCGGCTGCGGGCGATGATCGTGCCGTCGGATCCACGGACGGTCGCCTGCAGCGTGAACGGGTACTGGCCGAAGTACGGGCGACCCGACACGACACCGGTCGCAGGGTCGAGCGTCATGCCAGTGGGCAGCGAGCCCGCCACGACTGCGTAGTCACCGTTGATCGAACTGCCGACGGTGCCCAGCGGGCCGAACGTCGCGGCGTACGTGTAACTGACCGTCGTGCCGGCCGTGGTGTACTGCGTCGGCGTCGTGGCCATCGTGATCCAGCGGTACGACACACCCGGCGCGGCGGGCGTGGCCACGTAGGTGGGCGCGGCACAGCCGTCGAAGGTCGCCCCGTACGACAGGCCCGCGCCGCCACCGCTCGAGGTGAGCGATCCCGCGATGTCGGGCGCGCCACCGCCGCCGCCGCACAGTCCTGCGCCACCGCCACCACCGGCGTTGGTGGGGCTCGAGTAGTTGTTCGCACCGCCGAGCCCGCCCGACCACGGCACGGTGAAGCCTGACGTCGCGTAGACCGGCGTCGGGCACTGACCAGCGAGCCCGAAGAACGTGCCGGTCGTGCCGGCGGGAAGGCCGGATCAGGGGGTCGGATAGACGGGAATGC
>JBMSSR010000325.1:0-2102 GCA_049424465.1 Ilumatobacteraceae bacterium | reverse complement strand
ACGGCAACAGCCGGGTGAGCGACTTCAGCACGACGAGTGCTCCCTGGCGTGCCGCAGTGCGGTGATGGCTCGGCCCGCGCATCGTCGACTCGCGGTTCGAGCAGAACCACTCGTAGCTGTCGATGAGCATCTCGGCATTGGACCGGCGTGGCGACCACCCGAGCGCGGTGCGTGCATGCTCGGTGTCGAACCACAGTGACTTGCTGTACATGAGCCAGTGGTACGGGGCGAATGGTGCGAGACCGACGCGGGCAGCAGCCTTCATCGCGAGCGCAGCCGGTGCCGCGGGGAGCGAGCGGACCGTCGAGCCTGATGCCGCATGGCGGCACAGCGACTCGAGTGAGTCGCGCATGGTGCCGAACTCGTCGGCGCCGATGTTGAAGACTGCGGCACCCTGGCGGTCGCCGGCCCGGACACACGCGTCGGCGAGGTCGTCGGCGTGCACGAACTGGTAGCGATTGGATCCGTCACCGAGCACGAAGATGTCGGCACCGTCCGCCACCCACTCGAACAGGATCGCGAAGATGCCGAGGCGGCCGTGGCCGAGGATGGTTCGCGGCCGGATGATGGTGACGTCGAGGCCTCGACGCACTGCGTCGAGGCACGCCCATTCGGCCGCGAGCTTGGCATGCCCGTACTCCTCGACGGGTGACGGCACGGTGGTCGGCAGCACTGGGTTGGATGCCGGCACCCCGAAGACTGCGCTCGACGACGTGTGCACCACCTTGCGGACGCCGGCGGCAGCCGCCGCCTCGAGCAGAGCAGTGGTTCCGTCGACGTTCACCGTTCGCAGCAGGTGGAGGTCCTTGGCGAGCGGCACCTGTGCAACGTTGTTGTAGACGGTGTCGATGCCGATGACGGCGCGTGCGACTGAGTCGGCGTCGCGTATGTCGGCACGGATGAACTCGACGTCGGCCGGGCGGTCGTCGGCATCGGCGATGTCGAGCACGCGCACGTCGTGTCCGTCGGCGAGGAGACGCGACACGAGCAATGAGCCGAAGTAGCCGCTCCCACCGGTGACGAGGACCCGACTCACAGCTCGATGCCCTGATCGAGGCACCACCGGATGCTGGCGCGCATGCCCTCGTAGAGCGACACTGTCGGCCGGTAGCCGAGGTCGCGCTCGGCGATGGAGATGTCGCACGCGATGTGGTGTCCCATCTCGCCGAGGACGTGGACCTGTTGCTGGTAGAGGCCGACCGACTGGAGGAGTCGGTCCGCCCGCTCGGCGACCCGCGACGCGAGCACTGGAACGCTGGTGCGGCGCGAGGCACACTCGAGTCCCTCGGCCTCGAGCGCGCGACCGACCGTGTCGACGATGTGCGCGACCGTGTACGCCTCGCGGTCGGCGATCCAGTAGCCGCGTCCTGTCGCGTCCGGCACGAGTTCGGCGGCCAGCACGCCGTCGACGAGATGGTCGATGTAGACCATCGAGCGCCGCTGGCCTCCGTCGCCGATGACCGGGAACCGACCGGTGCGGACGAGCCGGAAGAACGTGGTCTGGCGAGGGGGCTGATGCGGCCCGTAGAACCATGGCGGACGGACGATCACGGCATCGAGGCCTCGCTCGACCGCCTCGAGCACGGCGAGCTCTGCGAGCATCTTCGAGCGGCCGTAGCCGAGGTACGGGTGGTACGGCTCGTTGTCGCGGAAGGTGTCGTCGACGTCAGGGTTGGTGCCGAAGGGGCTGTTGGACGAGACGTGCACCAGGCGCCGGACCCCGGCGCGGCGAGCGACGTCGACGACGTGTCGGGTGCCCTGTGCGTTGACCTCGACGAACTCACGACAACGTCGCGGGTGGATGATGCCCGCGGTGTGGATGACGTCGGTCTGTGCACCGGCCCCGTCGAGCAACCGCTCGGCCGTGGCGCGTCGCGAGATGTCACCGACGACGACCTCGACTCGGCTCGACCCCTGCGAGCCGTGGAGTCGCTGCTCGAGGGCGGTGGCGTCGAGTGCACCCGGCACGAGCAGGCGCAGGTGCCGACGACCGGGATCGGCGAGGAGTCGGTGCACGAGTGCCGTGCCGAGCCAACCGGTGGCGCCTGTCACGACGGTCGTCGACGGCGCCGGCCACGGAGTAGTTCTCGGATCAGTCATGT
>JBMSSR010000324.1:0-2112 GCA_049424465.1 Ilumatobacteraceae bacterium | reverse complement strand
GATTTCATACCCGTAGAGGTGGACTTCCACAGTCTCGACGAGTGCGAGTGCGGCCTTCGGCGACGGCAGTTGCGACGCGTATGCCGGCACGGCGGCCCACAGCGACACCGATGGGATGTCCGCGTTCGTGCACGCATCGTGGAGCACGCCGACGATGCCGGTCGGGCCCTGGTACCTGCTGCGTTGCAGGTCGAACCGGTCGATCAGCGCCTGCTCGGTGGCGGTGCCGATGACCTGCGCAGGCCGGGTGTGCAGGACGTCGGCGAGCAGGGCGCCGAGCGAGATGACCATCGAGACGCCGAGCTCGGTCGCCAGCCCCACCACTTGTTCGGTGAACAGGCGCCAGCGCAGGGCGGGCTCGGGACCGAGCAGCAGCACGACGTCACCACCCGGGGTGCTGGCGCTCCACACCTCGACGGTGGGCCACTCGATGATCCGCGTGCGCTCGGGCGTGAGTTTGACCATCGGCCGCACCGTGGCGAAGTCGGTGAACTCCTCCGGGTCGATACTGGCGAGCGGCGCGGCGTGCCACGAGCGACGCAGGTGGGTGAGCGCGCTGCTGGCTGCATCGGCAGCGTCGTTCCAGCCCGTGAACGCGCAGACCATGATCGGTTGGCGCAGCGTCGGCCTGGCGAGCCACCTCACATGGTCCATCTGTGCAGAGGCTATCGGTGGTCGACGAGCGCATCAGCGGCCTGTCGGCTGCCCGACGCGCGTCTCGAGCGCCGGTACTTTGACAAATCTTGGATGACGGTGGCCTGTTCATGCACTGACTTTCACCTGACCGCCGCGTACCGTGCCGGCCCATGGAACTGTTCCGCGGCCTTCCCGCTCACCCCCTGTTCGTCCACATGCCGGTCGTCATCGTGCCCCTCGCAGGGATCATCGCGATCGTCTTCGCCTTCCGCCCGGCCTGGCTCGACAAGTTCGGCTGGGGCCTCGTGGGCCTGTCGGGCCTCGGCGCGATCGGCGGCATCCTGGCCGCATCGTCGGGCGAGGGCCTCGAGCACATGCTCAAGGAGGGTGGCGAGGAGATCACCCCGGCACTCGAGAACCACGCAGAGGCCGGCGAGATGGCCCGCAACCTCGCGATCGTCTTCTTCGTGATCGTGCTCGCCGTCGTGGTGATCCGTCACCTGGCCCGCAAGAACGCTGCCAACCCGACCGGGGTCGCCAAGCTCGGCGCATCGAAGGCCGGCGCGATCGCGATGTCGGCGCTCATCGCCGTGTCGGCCGGTCTCGCGACCTGGTCGGTTGCGGATGCGGGCCACGAGGGTGCCGAGATCGTGTGGTGCGAGGACGCTCCGGCTGGTTGTGACGAGAGCGGCACCGATGAGGGCGAAGAGGAAGAGGAAGAGAACGGCGCCCCGGCCGACGCTGCGGTCGTCATCACGGCTGCTCGCTGAGCCGACCTCACCTGTCAGAACTGATGCAGTGGCCGGGCCGAGTGCCCGGCCACTGTCGCGTCCGGCGTCCGGTCGAGCAGCACGTCCCATACCGCTGCACCGGTGTGAAGGGGTCGATCGACGTAGGTGTCGTAGCGTGGTCCGCATGACGGCAGTGATCGAGATCGCCACCGCGGCAACCGACGAACTCGTCGCTGCCTTTGCCAGGTTGGTGCCGCAGCTGTCGAAGAGCTCACCGCCGCCGACGAGCGACGAACTGCGGGCGATGATCGTCTCGGATGCCAGTGATGTGCTCGTGGCCCGCGTCGAGGGAGTGATCGTCGGCACGCTGACACTCGTGACCTTCCGCATCCCCACCGGTGTGCGCGCGTGGATCGAGGACGTCGTGGTCGACGACGCAGCACGCGGTCACGGCGTGGGCGAGGCCCTCAATCAGTTCGCGCTCGACCTCGCCCGGTCGAAGGGAGCCAAGACGGTCGACCTCACCTCGCGCCCGAGCCGCGAGGCCGCCAACCGCCTGTACCAACGCATCGGCTTCGTCCAGCGCGACACGAACGTGTACCGCTACGACCTCTGAGGGCTGAGTGAGCCTGGTGCCGGTGCCTCGAGCGGCCCTGCGGGCGCGCGACCATCGGTAGACTCGGGACATGTCCTCGATCGAGCGCGTGGTGACGAAGCGACGGCTCGAAGACCCGGACGAGCCGTG
>JBMSSR010000323.1:0-2133 GCA_049424465.1 Ilumatobacteraceae bacterium | reverse complement strand
CACCTGCTGTCCGAACTTCGCATCGGGCCCGTCACGATCCGCAACCGCATCGTGTCGTCCGGCCACGACACCGTGATGGCCGTCGACGGCAAGGTCACCGACCAGTTGCTGGCGTACCACGAAGCCCGCGCCCGCGGCGGCGTGGGGCTCATCGTGGCGCAGGTGGCGGGTATCCACCAGTCGGCCAAGTACACGGGCTCGGTCCTGATGGCCGACGACGACTCGTGCATCCCCGGACTCGCGCGCCTTGCCGACACCGTGCACGGCCACGGCGGGATCCTGTTCCAGCAACTGTTCCACGACGGTCGCGAGATGATGGACTCGGGCGAGGGCATGCTGCCGGTGGCGCTCAGCGCATCCGCAGTGCCCAACGAGCGCTTTCACATCATGCCCCGGTCGATGCCGATCGAGCAGGTCCGAGAGATGATCGGGTGCTACGCATCGGCAGCAGGCCGAATGCGTCGGGCCGGCCACGACGGTGTCGAGGTGGTGGCGTCGCACGGCTACCTGCCGGCCCAGTTCCTCAACCCGCGCACCAATCAGCGCGCCGATGAGTACGGCGGCAGCGACGAGAATCGTTTGCGCTTCCTGCGGGAAGTGCTCGCTGCCGTCCGTGATGCAGTTGGGCCCGGCCTTGCGGTGGGGCTTCGCATCTCGATCGGCGAGGAGAGTGACGAGGGGCTCAGTGCGGACGAGGGGCTCGCCGTGCTGGCAGCGCTGCGTGGCGAGGGCCTCTTCGACTACGTGTCGGTCGTGGCGGGTACGTCGGCGACGCTCGCCGGATCCGACCACATTGCACCGCCGATGACGATGGTGTCGGGCTACACCACGCCGCGTGCGCGTCGGGTGAAGGACGTGGTCGACGTGCCGGTCTTGGTGGCCGGTCGCATCAACCAGCCGCAGGACGCCGAGCGGTTCATCGCGACCGGCGACGCCGATGCGTGTGTGATGACCCGCGCACTCATCTGCGACCCGCTGCTGCCGGCCAAGACGGCGGACGGCGCGGTCGACGACATCCGGGCGTGCATCGGTTGCAACCAGGCGTGTATCGGCCACTTCCATGCGGGCTATCCCATCTCGTGCATCCAGCACCCCGAGACGGGGCGAGAGCTGACGTACGGGGTACGGCTACGGGCAACCCGTCCGCGCCATGTGGTCGTCGTCGGCGGTGGGCCCGGCGGCATGAAGGCTGCCGCGGTTGCCGCAGAGCGCGGCCACCGGGTGACGCTGCTCGAGGCGGGACCCCGTCTCGGCGGTCAGGTGCTGCTCGCCCAGGAGGTACCGGGCCGGGGTGAGTTCGGCGGCGCGGCGACCAACCTGCAGCGCGAGGTCGAGCGGGCGGGCGTCGACGTCCGCCTGCACACCCGTGCCGATGCAGCGATGATCACCGCCCTGTCGCCCGACGCGGTGGTGCTCGCGACGGGTGCCCGACCCCGGCGTCCGCACCTCGAGTTGCTCGGTGACCCGGTGGTGCTCGATGCATGGGAGGTGCTGCGCGGCGCCGAGGTGGCGGTCGGTCGGGTCGTGGTCGCCGACTGGCGGTGCGACTGGATCGGACTGGGTGTCGCCATCACCATGGCCGAGCGCGGTCATCCGGTCACACTGGCCGTGTCGGGCTACTTCGCCGGTCAGCGGCTGCAGCAGTACGTGCGCGACGAGATGATGAAGCACGCGCTTCGGCGCGGCGTCGAGATCGTGCCGATGGTCCGGCCATATGGTGCCGACTCCGACACGGTGTACCTGCAGCACGTGCTGACGAACGAGCCGGTGATCGTCGACGGGGTGAGTGCGCTCGTGCTGTCACAGGGCCACGAGAGCGTCGACGAACTGGAGCACGAGCTGCGGGGTGCCGGTATCGAGCTCCACATGGTGGGCGACTGCCTCACGCCGAGGACCGCGGAGGAGGCCATCTTCGAGGGGCTCAAGGTCGGGACCGCCCTGTAGGGCGACGACTGACCGGTTGCTGGCGTCGCACTACGATCGGCGCGGTGGGTGCAGGCGGCACCCTCGAGAGGACGTCCCCACATGTCGCTCACCCGACGGGTCAGCGCGATCTGCGCAGTCGTGGTCGTTGCCGCGGCGGCCGGTGCCCTGCCCCGGCCGGCGGTCGATGCTGCGTCGGTGACCGCCAAG
>JBMSSR010000322.1:0-2191 GCA_049424465.1 Ilumatobacteraceae bacterium | reverse complement strand
GATCGGCCCGTCCGGCGTGTCGACCAGCGTGTCGATCGCATCGCGTGTGGTGCCGGCCATGTCGTGCACCACCGAACGGTCCTCGCCGACGAGGCGGTTGAACAGCGTGCTCTTGCCCACGTTCGGGCGCCCGACGATGGCGACTCGCGGCGGCGGCACGTCGTCCGTCGACCACAGTTCGTCCCCGGCCTCCTCGTCGGAGGTCTCGGGCTCGATCCGTCCGGCGCCCGCCGGGAACAGGGCGACGACCTCGTCGAGCAGGTCGCCTGCCCGGCGCCCGTGCAACGCGCTGACGGCCACCGGTTCGCCCATGCCCAGCGCCATGAACTCCCATCGGTCGTTCTCGCGCCGGTCGTTGTCGGCCTTGTTGGCCACGACGAGGACCTTCGACTTCACACGCCGCAACCACTGCGCCACGGACTGGTCGTCATCAGTGAGGCCGATCGACGCGTCGACCACGAAGAGCACGACATCGGCGTGGCGCACCGCCGCCTCGACCTGACGGCTGACCTTCTCGTCCAACTCGGTGCCACCGGGCAGCCACCCACCGGTGTCGACCAGCAGGAAGTGGTTGCCGAGCCACTCGGCCTCGATCTCCTTGCGGTCACGCGTGACCCCCGGGCGGTCCTCGACGATGGCGACCTGTCCGCCGACGATGCGGTTGAAGAGTGTGCTCTTGCCCACGTTGGGCCTGCCGACCACCACCACGGTGGGCAACTGCTGCTCGGTCATCTGGTCACCTCCATCGTCCGTGTCGGCGATGAGGGTACGCCCAGCGCGGCGCGCAACGCGGCTCCATCGGTCGGGAGCACCTCGACGGGCCTCGGCAGGTCGTCGACGGTGGTGCCGTCGAGGAACCGTCCCTCGCTGAGACACACGTCGGGCAGCAGGTACCGGTGGCCGTTGGGCTCGGCATCGAGCACGCGGGCGATGTCCGCTCCCACCATCAGCCCGCTGACACCCGTGTTGCCGCCGAAGAACTCGTTCGGCACGGTGATGATGCGCACGTCGTCGCGGTCGAGCGCGGCGACGAGCGGACCGAGGACGCGTGCGCCGTAGTCGCCGGTGAGGATGCCGATCGGTGCGTCACGCCGCGCCGACAGCCGGATCGGTGTCGCGCTCCCCCGTTCCCCGCTGTGCAAGCCGGTGTCGCCGGCAGGGTTGCGCGGCGCGCGGTATCCCGCAGCGGGTGCCCCGTCGACCCACGAGAAGAATCCGTGGCGCATGGCGCTGTCGGCACTGGCGACACCGTGCCACTCACGCTCGAACGTTCGCGCCATGCCGACCCCGTCCTCGTAGAGCTCGAAACCCTCGTACGAATCAGCCTCGGGGAACGGGGTGTCGGCCATCAGGTAGTACTCGTCGGCAGCGAACACCATCCGCCGGCCGAGTACCGACCGGAAGACGTCCTGCCAACGGTGGATCGCCTCGAGCATCGCGACGGCCTCGTCACGGGTGTGACGACGCATCGCCGCCTCGGGGTTGAAGCGGCTGATACCGAGCGGCACCACCGCCACGGAGTGCAACTCGGGATATTCGTCCAGCACACCCACCATGGTCCGCTCGAACACCTCACCGTCGTTGACGCCGGGACACAGCACGACCTGACCGCGCACGGTGATGCCGTGGTCGAGCAGGAGGCGGAGCCAGCGGAGGCTCATGCCGCCGCGGGGGTTGCGCAGCATGCGGCTGCGCACCTCGGGATCGGTGGCGTGGATGCTGACGTTGAGCGGCGACAGCCGCTCGGACACCACACGCTCGAGATCGGACTCGGTGAAGCGGGTCAGCGTCGTGAAGTTGCCGTACAGGAAGCTGAGCCGGTAGTCGTCGTCCTTGAGGTACAGGCTCGTCCGCAGCCCCTTGGGGAGCTGGTAGATGAAGCAGAACTCGCAGTGGTTGTCACAGGTGCGCACCCGGTCGAACACGGCGCTCGACACTTCGGCACCCAGCGGCTCCCCGGCTCGCTTGTGCACCTCGACCAGCACCTCGAGCCCTCCTCGCTGCACGTCGAGCGCGACGGTGGCCTCGTCGGCCGCGAACCGCCATTCGATGACGTCACGTGGCTGCACACCGTTGATCGAGGTCACGACATCGCCAACCGCGAGGCCTGCGAGGTCGGCCGGTGACCCTGGCGCGACGACGGCGACGACTGGGTGCGACACCGTGACGAGGCTACCGGCGTGCTGCGTGG
>JBMSSR010000321.1:0-2198 GCA_049424465.1 Ilumatobacteraceae bacterium | reverse complement strand
CCGAGGCCGCCGGCATGGTGCGTACCACCATGTTCCTCGGCATCGCCTTCACCGAGGCACTCGCCCTCATCGGCTTCGTGGTCTTCATCCTCATCGGCCTCTGACCCGACCGGTTTCCCACCGATCTCTGTCCCATTGACGTCCCACCACAAGGAGTTGACGTGCTGACCGCCGTCGTACATCTCCAGGGATCCGCAGTTCACGTCCACCTCGCACCCCGCTCAGAAGAGGGTGCCGAGGTGGCGGTGAGCAAGGACCCGGGCCCCATCGTCCCCGAGCTCAAGGAGCTCTACTGGGGCGGTGGCTCGTTCATCGTGTTCGCGCTCCTCATGCGCTTCTTCCTCTTCCCGAGGGTGAAGAAGGGCATGGATGCCCGTTACCACGGCATCCGTAGCGCGCACGAGGGCGCCGACGCCGAGCGCAGTGCCGCTCGCGCCGAGGTGGCCGCGTACGAGGCACAGGTGGCATCGATCAAGGCCGACGCGGCGCGGACGGTCGACGCCGCACGTGCGACGCTCGAGGCCGAGCGCGCCGCCAAGGTCGCCGAGGTGAACGCCCGCATCGCGACCAAGCGTGCAGCGGCGAACGCCGAGGCCGAGGCGGCTCGTGCTGCGGTCCGCGACCAGATCGCGGCGGCGGTGGGCGATGTGGCCGGTCGAGCGGGCGAGCTCGCCACGGGGCGTCGTCCCGGTGCCGACGTGGTCTCGCGAGTCGTGGCGGAGGTGATGGCGCGATGAACGTTCTGGGACTCGCCACCATCGTCCGCATCGCGGGTGAAGAGATCGTCACCGACGCCCAGGGGCACGTGACGACGCACAGCGCCTGGCTGCCCGAGACCGCCGAGATCATCTACGGCGGCCTGTCGTCGCTGCTCATCTTCTGGGCGCTCGCCAAGTTCGGCGGGCCGGCCATCAAGAAGGGCATGGCTGCCCGCACCGAGCGCATCCAGAAAGAGCTCGACGCTGCTGCGGCCGACACGGCCGCCGCTGCGACCGAGGCGGCCCAGATCCGCCAGGCGAAGGGCGACATCGACGGCGAGCGCCGTCGCATCATGGCCGAGGCCGAGCAGCAGGCAGCTGCCGTGCTCACCGAGGGGCGGGCACGTCTCGCTGCCGAGGTCGCCGACCTCGAGGCACGCGCCGACGCCGAGATCGCCGCTGCGGGTGCCCGCGTCGGCGACGAGCTGCGGGCCGAGATCGCCCGTCTGTCGACGGCTGCGGTCGATCACATCGTGACCGGCTCGCTCGACGCCGCAACGCACCAGGAGCTCATCGAGGGCTTCATCTCACGAGTGGGGGCCGCACGATGAGCGACGACCGCATCGAAGGCTACGCACGCGGTCTGTTCGAGATCGCCCGTGCCGAGGGCACGCTCGCCACGGTCGAGGACGAGCTGTACCGCTTCGCCCGCAGTTTCGAGGGCAGCGATGCGCTGCGCACGGCGCTCACCGACGAGCAGATCCCGGCGGCGAAGCGACTCGCCATCGTCGAGGACCTGCTCGGCGGCAAGGCCTCGGCGACGTCGACGCAGCTCATCAGCATGGTGGTCGGCGCCGGTCGCGGTCGCGACCTGCCGGCGATCATCGACCGCCTCGTGGCCCGCGCCAGCAGTGCCCAGCACCAGGCGCTCGCCGAGGTGCGCACTGCCGTTGCGCTCAGCGCCGATCAGCAGTCCCGTCTCGCCGCCGCGCTGTCGGCAGCGACTGGGCAGCAGCTCAACCTCAAGTGCGTGGTCGATCCTGCCGTCATCGGCGGCGTCGTGGCCACCGTGGGCGACACCGTCATCGACGGCACCGTCCGCACCCGTATCGACCAGTTGAAGTCCCGCCTCTAGGAGCAGAGAGAACATGGCTGAACTCACGTTGAGCGCCAGCGACATCGCGTCGGCGCTGAAGAAGAATCTCGACGGCTTCTCGCCGTCGCTCGAGGCGAAGACGGTCGGTCGCGTCACCGAGGTCGGCGACGGTATCGCCCGCGTCGGCGGTCTGCCCGACTGCGCCGTCAACGAGCTGCTCGAGTTCGAGGACGGCACCGTCGGCCTCGCCCTCAACCTCGACGAGGAGTCCATCGGCGCCGTGGTGCTCGGTGACGCCGACCACATCGAGGAAGGCCAGACGGTGAAGGCCACCGGCCGCATCCTCAGCGTGCCGGTCGGCGATGCGCTGCTCGGTCGTGTGATCAACGCCCTCGGTCAGCCGA
>JBMSSR010000320.1:0-2208 GCA_049424465.1 Ilumatobacteraceae bacterium | reverse complement strand
CCGAGGGCCACGCCACCGTCACACGAGGCGGTGGACCGAGACGGCGTAGTCGCCACCGTCGAACGGGGCGCGCTCCCACGTCGCGAAGCGATCGACCAGCTCGAGACCGGCTGCTGCGCACCAGCCGTCGTAGTCGGTGAGCACCATCGGCTGCACGGCGGTGGGACCGACTGCCGCGGCGAGCGTGAAGCCGGCGATCAGCAGTCCGCCCGTTCGCAGGTGTGCCGCACACGACGCCACTGCAGCGCCGCGGTTCGCGGGCTCGCAGAACACGAGCACGTTGCCGGCCATCGCCACGATGTCGAAGACCGAGTCGAGCGAGAACGACGCGAGGTCAGCCCGGTGCCAGCGGATGTGCGGCGCGTCAGCGCGCGCATAGTCGAGCAGCGCGTCGTCGAGATCGACACCCTGCACGTCGACGCCCCGGCGAGCCAGCTCGATGCCGACCCGTCCCATGCCGCACCCGGCGTCGAGCACGGTCGACGGTGCGTAGTACATGACGAGGTCGGCCTCGC
The DNA here is from genome assembly GCA_049424465.1 of Ilumatobacteraceae bacterium. Lineage (GTDB taxonomy): Bacteria > Actinomycetota > Acidimicrobiia > Acidimicrobiales > Ilumatobacteraceae > UBA668. The sequence continues at coordinate 1,693 of JBMSSR010000320.1, read as the reverse complement.
CGTGGCTCGACCTGCCGGCAGCCTCGGCTCGCGCCCACCGCGTGTGGTACTCGTCGAGGTCGACGGCCTCGCGCCACTCGGCCCACGGGCCGCTCACCTCGGCGCCGGGACGCTCCTCAGACGGCGACGACATCGAGCAACTCTGTCAGCGAGGCGATCGTGTCGAAGTCAGCACGCGGGTGATCGCCGTACGGGTCGATGAGGATCGGGTGCAGTCCGGCGGCCCGCGCACCACCGACGTCCATGGTGACCGAGTCACCGATGTAGGCGATGCGCGACCGGTCGAACTCGGCGAAGTGGACGAGCGCGAACTCGAAGATGCCCGGGTCGGGCTTGGCGACCCCCACGACGTGGCTGTCGATGATGACGCGCATCGGCACGTGTGGCCCGTCGCCCTCCTGGCAGACACCGCTGGCAGCGAGCACCTCGGCGATCTGCCCGCTCGCGTTGCTGACGACGCCCATCGGCACGCCGCGCGCCGCGAGTTGCCGGATCGCGTCGACGCTCTCGGGGATCGGCCAGCGCCACGTGTACGAGTTGCGGGTCAGGCCGAGGTCGCGCACCGCCGCCGGCTCGGCTGCCGCCGGGACGCCGACCGCACGCACGTAGGCGAGGTTGTAGTCGTCCCAGACGCGCTCCCCCGCGCCGGTCGCGCTCTTGGCCGCCATGCCGGCGTAGTGGGCGCGGCGGTGCGCATCGATGTCGCCGGACCCGCCGTGGTACGCCAGCAGCGGCGCCAGCACGGTGGGGTCGGGCAGCAGGAAGATGCCGCCGGCGTCGAAGACGAGGGCATCGAACCGGGCGGTCGGTCGCATGAGGCCAACCTACTGGTGCGGGCCTACTGTGGGGACGTGCGCAGCCCCCGTGACTTCTTCAAGCCCCTCGCCGCCGGCGCCCCCGAGCCCGTGCGCGAGATCCCGTTCCGCCCGAGCCGGGTCATCCACTTCTTCCCCCCGCACAACGACAAGCTCGTGTCGAAGCTGCCCGAGCTGGTCCCCACTGTCGACATCCTGCTCGGCAACCTCGAGGATGCCATCCCGATGGCCGACAAGGAGGCCGCCCGCGAGGGCCTCGTGCGCGTCGGGCAGACCGTCGACTTCGGCAGCACGCAGTTCTGGACGCGCATCAACAGCCTCGACTCACCGTGGGCACTCGACGACCTGACCCGCATCGTGCCCGCCATCGGCGACCGGCTGGACGTCATCATGGTGCCCAAGGTCGAGGGGCCCGAGGACATCCACTACGTCGATCGCCTACTCGCCCAGCTCGAGGCCAAGGCAGGGCTGCGCAAGCCGTTGCTCGTGCACGCGATCCTCGAGACTGCACGTGGTGTCGCCAACATCGAGGCAATCTGCGCCGCGTCACCCCGCATGCAGGGCCTGTCGCTCGGCCCGGCCGACCTGGCGGCCAACCGGCGCATGAAGACCACCCGCGTCGGCGGTGGCCACCCCGACTATGTCGTGCGCGCCGACCCGCCCGCCGGCGCCGACGGCCCCCAGTACGACGCGCCGCGCGCGGTGTTCCAGCAGGACCTGTGGCACTACACGCTGGCCCGCATGGTCGATGCGTGCGTGACGTTCGGGCTGCTGCCGTTCTACGGCCCGTTCGGCGACATCAAGGACACCGTCGCGTGCGAGGACCAGTTCCGCAACGCGTACCTGCTCGGCTGCGTCGGCGCGTGGAGCCTGCACCC
>JBMSSR010000319.1:0-2233 GCA_049424465.1 Ilumatobacteraceae bacterium | reverse complement strand
ACCCCCGCGCCCGCCCGGTGCAACCACCGGCGCGCGCCCTCGCCGAGCCGCCGCAGCAGACGGCCGCGCGCCTGACGGTCCGAGCCGTCGAATCGCCCCTGCGCACGGCTGACACCTGCCGAGCCGGGCGCCGGATCATCGCCGCGACCGCGCCACGCGCAGCCGCGCCGCAACGGGCAGGACACGCAATCGGGAGATGATGCTGTGCACACCGTTGCTCCGAGGTCCATCAGGCACTGGTTCCACGCCCACGGCTCGTCGCGCTCGAGCGACGCGTCAGCGGCAGCCTGCGCCTCGCGGGCCGTCAGCCGACGACCGGCGACGCGGGCGAGGATGCGGGCGATGTTGGTGTCGACGACCGCAGCCGGGTGCTCGAACGCGAACGCGAGCACCGCTCGCGCCGTGTACTGACCCACACCCGGCAGCGCCAGCAGTTCGTCGAGCGAGTCGGGGAACGCCCCGGCGGCCTCGATCGCTGTGGCGGCCGCATGCAGGTTGCGCGCCCTGCGCGGGTACCCGAGCCCCTGCCACAGCCGCAGCACGTCGCCGAGCGGCGCCGCAGCGCACGCCGCCGTGGTGGGGAACGCATCGAGGAACGCATGCCACTTCGGCACGACTCGCGCGACCTGGGTCTGCTGCAGCATCACCTCGCTCACGAGCACCGCCCACGGGTCGCGGGTGGCCCGCCACGGCAGGTCGCGTAGGCGGGGCATTCCCCAGCGCAGCACCGCCGCAGTGTCGAGCGGCCGCTGCTGTGTCGCCGGCACCGCCGTCGGCGGCCGCGACGATGCCGCCGCAACAGGCCGTCGACCCGTCATTGCAGGTCGGTACGCGACCCGTCGGCGCTCGGGCGGCGGCGCGAGAACCGCGCCGCGAAGTCGAGGAGCGTCTCGGGGTTGTCCTCGGTCTCGGCAACGAGCTCGCGGAGGCGCTTGAGCTGTTCGCGGCGCTTGATACTCCACGGCCCGACGCGCAGCGACGCGTACATGAGGCCACCGAGCAGGATCGGGAACCAGTACTGCGCGAGGCGGTACGAGATGACGCCGAGTGTCGCAGTGGCACGGGTGAGCCCGAAGCCGACGAGCGTCGGGATGTAGATGCCCTCGATGATGCCGAGGCCACCGGGGGTGATGGGCACGACCGCGAACACGTTGGCGAGGCCGAATGCGACGATGAGGCCGTCGGGCTGCAGCGCCGGGCCGAACGCCAGCAGGAAGACCCACAACGACGCAGCGTCGAGCAACCAGTTGAGCGCCGCCCACACGGCGACCCGACCCAGCAGCGGTCGGTCGGCGACCAGTTCCTCGAGACGACCGCCGACCTGGCGCAGCGCCGCGCTGGTGCGGTCGGGGTCGAACCGGAACTTGACGGCGAGGCGGCGCAGCGTGCGCTCGGCACGACCCTGACCCTCCATCAGCCCGAAGATGAGCGCGCCGACGATGCCCATGATGACGACGCCGAGCACGGCAGCAGTGCCGTACAGCGGGTTGACCCCACGTCCGGGGATCGACGCGATGAGGCCGAACCACAGCACGAGGTTGAGCATCACGGCCGAGACGAGGCCGGCAGTCGCCAGGGCGAAGCCGGCATCGGGGCCCTGCACGCCGCTGAGCGTCAGCAGCCGGTAGCCGAGCGCCGAACTCGCAGCACTGCCGCCGGGCACCACACTGCTCAGTGCGCGGGTGCTGAGCTGGATGCGGAACAACCGCCACCGCGTGACGCTCTCGCCGGCGTCGCCGAGCGCTGCCTTGGTGAGCAGCGAGTAGCAGTACAGCGCCATCATCTGCAGCACGAGGCCGAGGCCGAGCATCCACGGATTGACCTCGCGGAGGTCGGAGACCGCCTTGCGCATGCCCGGGATGAGGGGCAGCAGCACGAACCACACCACCAGCAGCAGCGCGACGAACTTGAGGGTGAAGCGGAAGTGGCGGCGACGACGACGGGGCCGCGGCGGCCCACCGGTGTCGTCGGGCGACACCCTCGGCAGCTCGCCGGTCGGCAGGGTGACTGCCTGAAACCCGTCGTCCGCCGTGAAGTGCATGGTGTAGTGCTAGCCGATTCGACCGTCCGTCGAAACCTCCGGGTTCGCCGCGCCCGGGTGGCAGTCGCCCGGTGTCAGCGGCCGACCGCCGTCACGACGGCCCGCAGGGCCTGTTCGACGACGACCCGCCGGTCGGCCGGCACCTTGCCGAGGTGCACCACGACCACGTCCTGTGCCGGCGCCACCAGCGTG
>JBMSSR010000318.1:0-2245 GCA_049424465.1 Ilumatobacteraceae bacterium | reverse complement strand
ACCACTGCTGACGTCACCAGGCCATCCGGCCTGGCGATCGTCGCGTCGGGGGCACTGTGGCGCGGGCGGGGAGTGAGTCGGTGATCCTCATCGACGCCGAGTCGCTGTCGGCATCGCGCCCCAACCGGCCGTTGTTCGCCGACGTGTCGCTGACGGTGTCCGACGGTGACCGGGTGGGTGTGGTCGGCATCAACGGCTGCGGGAAGAGCACCCTGCTGCGGATGCTGTCGCGCGAGTCCGAGCCCGAGACCGGCGAGGTGCGCTGGGGACGCGGCGTGCGCGTGGGCATGCTCGGCCAGCGGCCCCACCTGCCGCCCGGCACCGTCGGCGAGGCCGTGGGTGGCGACTGGCAGGGGAGGGCGATGCTCGAGCGGTTGGGGATGGGCGACCTCGTCGACGCCCGCACCGACCAGCTCTCCGGCGGCCAGGCCAAGCGCACGGCCCTCGCCCGTCTGCTGGCGCTCGAGCACGAGGTGCTCATCCTCGACGAACCCACCAACCACCTCGACCTCGACGCGATCCGGTTCCTCGAGGAGTGGCTCGCCGCCTATCGGGGTGGCCTGGTGATGGTCACCCACGACCGACATGTCCTCGACCGGGTCACCACGCGGGTGCTCGAGATCGACCGAGGACGTGCGTACCTGCACGTGCCGAGCGGGTGGAACGCCGGCTCCGGCTACGCCGCCTACCTGGCGGGTCGCGCCGAACGCGAGGCGCGGGCCGAGGCAGCCGAGCAGGTCCGCCGCAACCTTGCCGCCCGAGAACTCGAGTGGCTGCGACGCGGTGCCCCGGCGCGCACGAGCAAGCCCAAGGCGCGCATCGCAACGGCGACGGCGCTGGTCAACGGCCGCCCCGAGGCAGCGGCACGTGCCGGCGACCTGGCGCTGACGGACGCCTCCCTGACGCCGGTGCGCATGGGGTCGAAGGGGCTCGAGGCCGTCGGCCTGGCCTTCGGGCACACGCCCGAGCGGCAGGTCATCGCGCCGTGCTCGTTCGTGCTCGAACCGGGCGACCGCGTGGGCATTGTCGGCCCGAACGGCGCCGGGAAGAGCACCCTGCTCGACCTCCTCGCCGGGCGGCTCACCCCCGGCGCTGGACACATCGATGTCGGCGCCACGGTGCGTCTGGGGTACTACGACCAGCTCGGCCGCGACCTCGATCCGGCACAGCGTGTGCGCGAGGCCGTGGCCGGCGACAAGGGTGAGCCGTCGCTCGCCGACGTCACCCTGATGCGCCGTTTCTGGTTCGACGGCGACGCCCAGTTCGCACCCATCGGCACGCTCAGCGGTGGTGAGCGCCGTCGGCTGCAGTTGCTGCTCACCCTCGTCGAGCAGCCCAACGTGCTGTTCCTCGACGAGCCCACCAACGACCTCGACCTCGACACGCTGCGTGCGCTCGAGGACTTCCTCGACGACTGGCCGGGCATCGTCGTGACCGTCAGCCACGACCGCAGCTTCCTCGACCGGGTGACCGACGAACTCCTGGCGCTCGACGGTCAGGGCGGTGTGCGCTGGATCCGCGGCGGGGTGGCGGGCTGGCTCGCAGGCGTGGTCGCCCCGTCCGCCGATGCGCCGCCGCGGTCGGCGGCGACCGCCCGCCGTCCCGGCGCGGCGCCGTCCCCGGCGGCCCCCGCCACAGCACCCCGCGTGGGTGCCAGCCCGTCGACGGTGCGCCGGCGGCTGGGTCAGGCCGAACGCGACCTCGGCGCGGCGACGGCAGCCCTCGAGGCACTGGTGGGGACGATGTCGACGGCGTCCGACCACCGCGAACTGGCCGAGCTGGGTGCCCGGGTGGCGGCGGCGCAGGCGGCGGTCGACGCCGCCGAGGCGGCGTGGCTCGAACTGGCGGCTGCCGCCGAGGCGATGGGCCTCGAGATCTAGCCGAGCAGGCGCTGCATCAGCGCCACGTCGTGCCAGCGGTTGAACTTGCGCCCGACCTCGCGCTCGATGCCGACGAGTTCGAACCCCAGTGCCCGGTGGAGGGCGATCGAGGCCTCGCCGGCCGCATTGATGCGGGCGAAGACGGCATGGAACCCGGAGTGCTCGGCCACTCGCAGCAGTTCGGCGAGCACCAGCCGACCGACGCCCTCGCCGTGCCGGTCGCGCCGCACGTAGACCGAGTCCTCGACGCTGGTGCGGTAGGCGGCCCGCTCCTTGTAGGGCGACAGCGCCCCGAACCCCACCACCTCGCCCTCGGGATCGCTCGGGTCGACCGCCACGATGGCCGCGAAGGCGCCGGATCGGGC
>JBMSSR010000317.1:0-2262 GCA_049424465.1 Ilumatobacteraceae bacterium | reverse complement strand
CCCGCGACCTCCGGCTTGACAGGCCGGCGTGAACTCCAACTTCACCACGGGACCAGGCTGTGACCAGTCTGGTCTGGGGAACGGTGACCCGCTCCCCATTCATTGCTGTGCACCCCCAACGGGATTCGAACCCGTGCCGCCACCTTGAAAGGGTGGTGTCCTAGGCCACTAGACGATGGGGGCCAGGTGTCCTCCGGTTGAGAGCGGCTGAACATTATCAGCCGACGGGCGGGCTTCCACCAGCCCGTTCGCCCGCAGCGCGGGCAGTACGGTCGGCCCCGTGCGGCTCGCCATGACTCCCCCGACCGATCCGGCGGCCTACCCGTTCCACCACTCGATCCGGGTGCGGTTCGCGGAGACGGATGCGATGGGCATCGTGCACCACAGCCGGTACCTGCCGTACTTCGAGGAAGCGCGTGTCGCCTACCTGCGCGAGCTCGGTCACCCGTACACCGAGCTGCGCGAACAGGGTGTCGACACCGCCGTCCTCGAGGCCTACGTGCAGTACCTCCAGCCGTTGCACTTCGACGAGGTCGTCACCGTGCACCTGCTGTTCGGGCACGGCACGCGCACGACGTTCCAGATCGCCTATCTGCTGACGGTCGACAGTCAGGTGCGCGCCACCGGGGTGACCGTGCACGGTTGCGTCACTGCCGACGGCCGGCCGACTCGCCTGCCGGCGTGGATGGTCGAGTTCGGTCGCTGACCGTCAGCCGGCATCGACGGTTGATCGTCAGTCCGGGCCGCCGAGCACGACCACGAGCGAGTTCACCAGCCAGCTGAGAAACATGTAGAGGTGGTGCTCGCCCGCCATCGGGTCGTCGTCGTCGATGTCGTCGGGATCGTGCTCCTCGCCCACGTCGAGCAGGGTGCCCAGCACCAGCCGCACGTTGTTGAGCGCGTGCAGCATGCCCATCGCTGTGCCCTCGTCGAACGGGCGCGGCGAGCGCAGCACCTCGTCGACCGCACTGATCGCAGCCAGTCGCGACGCGACCAGTTCCTCACGCATGAACCGCTGGTAGTCGGCCTCGGCCTCGGCGTGCTCGTCGGCCAGGTAGGCGGGCGGGAACAGGCGGCGCAGCAGCGGCTGCACCGCCGGGTCGTCGCCCAGCAGCAACGACCGCAGCTCGTCGAGCAGCCGACCCAGCAGCGCGCGCTCGTCGTCGCCGAGGTTGAGCACGATGCCATCGGCGGTGTGCTCGAACACGGGGCGGGGCTTGCGTCGACCGGGCATCGACCGCACAGTACCGGCACCCTGCGACACCGCACCGTCGACGGCGGCCAGTGCACGACATCCGTCTCGGACTGGACTGCGCCCGTCGACGACCGACTCAGTACAGTCACCGCATGTCGAACATCACTCGTGTCGGAATCCTCGGTTCAGGGATCATGGGCGCCGGCGTGGCCGAGGTCGCCGCACGGGCCGGGTACGACGTGGTGGTGCGCTCTCGCACGCAGGCTGCTGCCGAGCAGCTGGTGACGATGGTCGACAAGGGGCTCACCAAGGCGGTCGAGCGCGGCAAGCTCGGTGACGACGAGCGCCAGGCCATCATCAGCCGCCTGCACCCCACCGACCGCATCGGCGACCTCGCCGACTGCGACCTCGTCATCGAGTCGGTCGTCGAGGACCTCGCGGTGAAGAAGGAGTTGTTCGCCGAGCTCGACCAGGTGGTCAAGCGCGACGCGATCCTCGCCACCAACACCAGCACGCTGCCGGTCATCGAGATCGCCATGGCCACCGAGCGCCCCGACCGTGTCTGTGGCATCCACTTCTTCAACCCGGCACCGGCAATGGTGCTCGTCGAGGTCATCCGCCCGCTCACCGCATCGGACGAGACGGTCGCCACGGCGCACGCGTTCGCGCAGTCGTGCGGCAAGGTGACCGTCGAGGTCAAGGACCGCGCCGGGTTCATCGTCAACGCGCTCCTCTTCCCGTTCCTCAACAACGCAGTGCGCATGTGGGAGCAGGGCACCGCGACGATCCCCGACATCGACGCGGCGATGAAGGGCGCGTGCAACTTCCCGATGGGACCGTTCGCGCTGCTCGACCTCGTCGGCCTCGACACGTCGGTCGCGATCCTCGAGGCGCTGCACACCGAGTTCGGCGACCCCAACTACGCGCCCGTGCCGACGCTGCGACGCATGGTCGCGGCCGGCCACCTCGGCCGCAAGACCAAGCAGGGCTTCTACCCCTACTGACGCGGCGGCAGCCGTGCCGCCCGGGGTGCTGAACTGTCGACGTGGTCGAGCAGCCCCCCGAGC
>JBMSSR010000316.1:0-2283 GCA_049424465.1 Ilumatobacteraceae bacterium | reverse complement strand
CGGTGCTGAAACACCCGCTGGTCTCGAACTGGCAGTATACCCCGCACTGGTCGGAAGAGCAGTTGGAGGTGATGGAGATGATGGGCCAGTTCACCACTGGTTACGGCATCCTGATGCGGATCGATGACGAGTTCGACCTGCTGGGGATCGATGTGGACGCCCGTAACGGCGGCCTGTCGGATTATGATAAGCTGCTCGAACGTGTGCCGGAGGTTAGCGGTGCGGGCTTGATCGTTAACACCGGATCGGGCGGCGGGTCGAAGCACCTGTTCTTCAAGGTGCCGAAGGGCTTGGCCTTGATGACCAAGCATCCCGACTTCAAGGGCAGCTTGAACGTCGATGGCGTCGAGTATTGGGTGTCGGCCTGGAAGCGCAAGGAAGGCGCTAGCGCGAAGTCCCCGGCCCTCTCTTTCAGCGTGAAGCCGAAGGAAGAGAGGCAGGCGGCAACCACGCGCGACACGCCGCACAGGCAGCAACCCGCCGCACGCACACGACTCAGGGGGATCACGATGCTCACCACACCCACCCGCCGGACCCGTTCGGGTTCGGGCCGCCGCGGCCTCACCGCCGCACTCGTCGCCCTGGCCTTCGTGGCCGGTGCATGCGGCGGCGACAGCACGACCGACGGCACCACTGCCGACGGTTCCACCGCCACGACCGAGGGGTCCGGCGACACCTCGGGCGGTGGTGGCGAGGCGCGCGAGCTCGTCGTCGCACGCGACATGGACATCAATTCGCTCGATCCGGCCCGCGTCTACTGCGACACGTGCCAGATCTTCATGACCGCGGTGTACGAGACGCTCATCACCGTCGACCCGACCGACCTCAGCAAGCAGATCCCGCGCCTCGCCGAGTCGTGGGAGAACAACGAGGACAACACGGTCTTCACGTTCCACCTCAACCCCAAGGCCACGTTCGCCGACGGCTCGCCCGTCGAGTCGAAGGACGTCAAGTGGTCGTGGGAGCGCCTCAACCACGTCAAGGGCTCGGCGTCGTACCTGATGGATGGCTACACCGGCATCGAGACGCCGGACGCGGCGACCGTGGTGGTCACGTTCGGTGCGCCGAACTCGGCCTTCATGGCGATCGTGAGCGCCTCGATGATGGGCATCACGAACAGTGACGAGGCCATCGCCCAGGCCGGCTCGATCAGTGACGAGACCGCCGAGACCGCCGACGCGTCGGAGCAGTTCTACTTCACCGCCTCGCTGGGCAGTGGTCCGTACCAGCTCGAGTCGTACACCGAGGGCGAGTCGCTCGTGCTCGCACGGAACGACAACTACTGGAACGGCACGCCGACCTTCCCGAAGGTGACGTTCAAGCAGGTGAAGGACTCGGCCTCGCAGCTGCAGCAGCTGCAGGCGGGCGACGTCGACATCGCGATGCAGATCAGCCTCGACTCGCTCGACCAGATCAAGGACGACCCGAACCTGAGCGTGACGACCACCGACTCGTACAACTTCGTGTACATCGCCCTCAGCCCCGGCGCGACCGGTGCGGGTGCGGCCGAACTGCAGGACACCAAGGTGCGTGAGGCCATCAAGCTCGCCATCGACTACCAGGGCATGCTCGACGTCACTGTCGGCGGCAACGGCAAGTTGCAGGCCTCGACCATCCCGAACGGGTTCGAGGGCTCGGCCGACCTGCCGCTGCCGGCACAGGACCTCGAGAAGGCGAAGGCGCTGATGGCGGAGGCCGGTCTCGCGGACGGGTTCACGCTCGACGCGACCTACCCCAACACCAACGTCTACGGCGTGGACTTCAACGTGATGATGCAGAAGGTCCAGCAGGACCTGAAGGCGCTCAACATCGAGGTCAACCTGATGCCGGCCGAGTTCGGCGCCTGGCTCGACACGATCAAGGCCCAGGGCATCCCGCTGACGGCGGTGTACTTCGCCCCCGACCACACCGACTCGAGCCAGTACATCCAGTACTTCGGCATGATCGACGGTGCGCCGTGGTCGAAGCGTGCGGGCGGCGGCGCCGCCGGCCAACCGCTCATCAACGCCGAGGAAGCCCCGCTGCTGGCCGAGGCACTTGCGTCGAGCGGCGATGCCCGTGTGGCTGCCTACGCCACGCTCGGCGAGTTGATGATGGGCGACCTCGTCCACCTCCCGATGGTGAACCCGCAGTTGGTGCTCGCCACCCGCAAGGACATCACGGGCATGCACTACAGCGGTTGCTGCAACCTCGACCTGGCGTTCCTCGGCATCAGCTGAGGCGCCGGCCTGACCGCTCGGAGGGGCGGGGGGGGGGCCCCCCCCCCCCCCCCCCCCGGGGCGC
>JBMSSR010000315.1:0-2284 GCA_049424465.1 Ilumatobacteraceae bacterium | reverse complement strand
CGGCCGAGGCCGCCTACAAGGCGGCCGCGAAGATCGTGAAACTGGCACCGAACGCCTGACGACACGTCGCTGGCGGGCGGCGTCAGAGCGTGGCGAGCAGCGCCGCCGGGGTCGCGCGCAGTACGTCGGTGGCCGGCGAGTCGGGCAGTTGGTCGCACGCCGCCTCGGCGCGTGCCACGTACTCGCGAGCCACGTCGAACGTCGCATCGATACCGCCGTTGCTGCGCACGATCGACAGCGCCTTCTCCTGCTCGACTGCGTCGAGCGGCTTGCCGAGCAGCGACAGCAGTTCGACCGCCGCGACACCGCCGGCCTGCAGCGTGCGCAGCACCGGCAGCGTGTACACCCCCTCGACCATGTCGTGGCCGGCCGGCTTGCCCAGCTGGGCGTCGGTGGCCATCAGGTCGAGCAGGTCGTCGACGATCTGGAAGAGCATGCCGAACGACTCGCCGTACTCGGTGAGTGCGTCGACGACGGGACGGGGGAATTCGGCGACGAGGCCACCGATGCGCGCCGCTGTGGCGTACAGCGATGCCGTCTTGCCGCTGATGGACGACAGGTAGCTCGACTCGGGACGGGCCGAGTTGTAGGTGTGGCGGAGTTCCTCGATCTGGCCCTCGCACAGCCGGCCGATGGTGCGCGCCAGCAGTGCCGCCACCTCGGTGCCGAGCGACGCCGCGATCTCGGACGCACGCGACAGCAGGAAGTCGCCGGCGAGGATGGCCTGCAGGTTGCCCCACCGCGCGTTGACGGTGTCGACGCCCCGCCGGGTGTCGGCCTCGTCCATGACGTCGTCGTGGTAGAGCGACCCGGTCTGCACCAGTTCGCACGCGATGCCGCCCTGGACCGACCACTCGTACAGCTCGGGGTGGTCGTTGCCGCCCGGTAGCTGGGCCGCGACGACCGTCAGTACCGGGCGCAGCCGCTTGCCGCCGGCGACGATGAGGTGCGACGCGATCTCGCTGAGATAGGGATCGGGCGTGCGCACCGAGTCCTTCAGCGCCTGCTCGATGCGCGTCAGGTGGTCGGCGTGCCCGGGCAGCGCGAACAACGGGGCCGACGACACGTTGCAAGGCTACGCAGTCGCGTGACGACAGGCCAACGCAACGCCCCGGTTCCTGCGGTCCGGGACGACCGGCCCGTGCCGACCGGCCCGTCACACGGGGGCCGTGTTCGTGCGTCCGAGGGCCATGAGCACGACACGCCTCGTTCGCCGGCCGCCGGTACACTTCCCCCATGTTTGAACGCTTCACCGATCGGGCTCGTCGAGTGGTGGTGCTCGCGCAGGAGGAGGCTCGCCTCCTCAACCACAGTTACATCGGTACCGAGCACATCCTGCTCGGCCTGATCCACGAGGGTGAGGGCGTCGCCGCCAAGGCGATGGAGTCACTCGGCATCAGCCTCGAGGCAGTGCGCAGCCAGGTCGAGGAGATCATCGGTCAGGGCGGGTCGTCACCCACCGGCCACATCCCGTTCACGCCTCGCGCCAAGAAGGTCCTCGAGCTGTCGCTGCGCGAGGCGCTGCAGTTGGGCCACAACTACATCGGCACCGAGCACATCCTCCTCGGCCTCATCCGCGAGGGCGAGGGTGTCGCCGCCCAGGTGCTCGTCAAGCTCGGCGCCGACCTCAGCCGCGTGCGCCAGCAGGTCATCCAGCTGCTGTCGGGCTACCAGGGCGGCCAGGGCAAGGGCGGCGAGGCCGCAGCACCCGGTGCGGGCAGCAGCGCTGCCGGCGCCAAGGGCGAGGAGCAGGGCGACAAGGGCAACAGCCAGATCCTCGATCAGTTCGGCCGCAACCTCACCCAGCTCGCCCGCGAGAAGAAGCTCGACCCGGTCATCGGTCGTGCCCGCGAGCTCGAGCGCGTGATGCAGATCCTCAGCCGCCGCACCAAGAACAACCCGGTGCTCATCGGCGAGCCCGGCGTCGGCAAGACCGCCATCGTCGAGGGCCTCGCCCAGAAGATCGTCAGCAACGACATCCCCGACACGCTGCGCAACAAGCAGCTGTACACGCTCGACCTCGGTGCACTCGTCGCCGGCTCGCGCTACCGCGGCGATTTCGAGGAGCGCCTCAAGAAGGTGCTCAAGGAGATCAAGACGCGCGGCGACATCGTGCTGTTCATCGACGAGATCCACACCCTCGTGGGTGCCGGTGCCGCCGAGGGCGCGATCGACGCAGCGAGCATCCTCAAGCCGATGCTCGCCCGCGGCGAGCTGCAGACCATCGGTGCCACCACGCTCGACGAGTACCGCAAGCACCTCGAGAAGGACGCCGCGCTCGAGC
>JBMSSR010000314.1:0-2341 GCA_049424465.1 Ilumatobacteraceae bacterium | reverse complement strand
TCTGGTCATCGGCAGGTCGAGGGCGCGACTCGAGAGGTCAGTTGGCCCAGCTGCGACGGCAACCGGCGACAGGGCCTGCAACGCGGCTCACCCCGCCCGGGGGCGGGGTGAGCGTCGGTGGGGTGTGCCCCGGTGAGGGTGTCGCCGGTCAGGCGGACGGGGGAGTCGGCGGTTGACTGCGCAGCGCCTCGAGGCGGACCCGGTACTCGTCGGGGTCGATCTCGCCGCGGGCCAGGCGCTCGGCGAGGATCTCCTCGGCGCTCACCCGTGAGGTCGGCGGGGCAACTGCCGTCGGCTGACCGGCGACAGGGGCGCCGCCGCTGCCGCGCCGAACGAGGCTGATGACGGCCCAGATGAGACCGCCCCAGAACACCACCATCATCGCCATGCCGAGCAGCCACAGCCACGGTCGATCGGTGTGTTCCATCCACTGTCGGTGCATCATGCGGGTCATCTCCTGTGCTCGTGTCGCCATGTTGACGACTCCAACACCGTCATCGTGGGCCCACAAGGTAGGAACAGCACAAGATCACGGTGAGAACGATCAGCCCCCGGGGGTGACGGTGAAGCCAGTGGTCGTGAAGCCGTACTCGTCGTCGACGGCCATGGGTTCCGGATCGCTGTAGAACCGACTGGGGAATCCGGTGACGGGGTCGTACGTGGCCTCGAAGTCCTTCTGGCCGAGTGCGTCACGGATGCGGTCGAACAGCTGCTCGGCAGTGCCGTCGATCCACGATGCGGTCTGGGTCGGGACCGTTGACCCGGCCCACGCGGTGTCGTACGTCTCGGGACCGATCGTCATCGATATCGCTGCGCCGTCGACGACCACGATGTCGATCGGGCCCACGTAGTCGGGGGCGCAGAAGCAGTTGTTCTGGAGACGGAACGAGTAGTCGGTGATGCCCTGCTCGGCCCAGCGCTTCACGGCGGCGTCGAGCGCCGCGGTCTGCTGCGCGATCTCCTCGTCGGTCGCAACGATCGTGCCCCACGCCGTGGTGTCGGGGCCGCTCGTCGTCGGCGCGATCGTCGAGTCGGTCGCCCCCGGACCCGCGGTCTGGGTCGAGGCCGGGTCGACCGACAGCGTCGTGCCGCATGCCCCGAGTCCGAGCGCGGCGAGTGCGACCACGGCGACGCGGACGGGGCTGGGGGTACGGGAGACCATGTCGGGTCGCAGCATCATGAGCATCGGACGACGGTCAGCGGCCACCGGTTCCCCCGTCGATCGCACGCTGGTCGTCCTCATCCTCGTCGTCGACGTCGACACGCACGACGGTGCCGAGCACGCGCTCGAGCGTGAAGTCCTCGAGGCAGCCGACCAGCCGTCGGCGCGCCGTGTCGCTCAGCGCGCGGTCGAGCTGCATCGTCACCTCGCTGCCGGCGACCGCCGTCACGGTCGCAACCGGCCATTGGTCGAGGCGTTCACGGCAGACCGTCCACAACGCGGTGGCCATCTGGACCGGTGGTCGTTCGTCGAGGCTGCGCACCTCGACGACGAGCTCGGAACTGCCGTGGCGTCCCGGTGCGTCGCGGGTGCTCTGGGTGAGCCGCCGGACCGCCTCGACGCCCACACCGGCCACCACCAGCGCCACCGCGACGAGGAATGCCGCTGTCCACCGTCGAACCGGGCGGTGCCGAGCGGCGACCTCGGTGGCGCCGCCGTTGCCGGCGACCGTCACCCCCAGCGGGAGGTGCAGTGGTACCGACGATGCCGCGTGCGGGTCGACCGACCGCCGCGCGACCAGGCCAGCAGCACGCTCGACCACCCACGCGATCGCGGAGAGGATCATGCCGGTGCCGAGCAGCACCGGGATGAAGACCGCCGTCTGCCCGCTGTCGGAGCGCAGCCACTCGAACCATCGCGACGCGCGGGCGTCGTTCGACTGACGTAGCGCCTCCGCGACCGCGTCGCCCATCCCGTTCCCGAGCGACGAACTGACCGATGGATCGGCGAGATCGGCGTCGTCGGTCCCGCGGTTGATGATGACGACGCGGGCTGTCGTGGACAACGCACGCAGGCGGCTCGCGAGGACGGCTGTCGAGAGCACCTGGAGCATCGCGATGAACACGGCCGCCGAGACGAGCGCGCGGTTCCACTCCCACCGGGCGAGGTAGATGACCACGTACACGCCGGCGGCGGTGAGCACGAGACCGCTCACCACGGTTGCCACTCGACTCACGACGCGCGTGACACCGCTGTCGGGCTGGCCGCTGCCGTTCACGTCGTCTCCTCATGGTCCACCGTCACTGCCGCCGCAGAGTCGGCGGGTGCAGCGCCCTCCGTTGCGGTCACGGTGCCGGCCACGCCGTCGACCACGACGTGGGTGCCGACGGGGAACCGCTG
>JBMSSR010000313.1:0-2348 GCA_049424465.1 Ilumatobacteraceae bacterium | reverse complement strand
GACCGCCGTCGACGAGAACTCGCGGGCCCTCTCGAATCCCGTCGACCAACAGGTGCTGCTCACGCTGCGGTCGCTCGCCGACGTCGTGCTCGTCGGCGCGCGCACCGTCAAGGCCGACGGGTACGGCCCGCCGCGAGCCGACGGGCCGCGGTTCGTCGTCGTGTCGCGTCGAGCCGACTTCACCTTCGACGAGCGGTTCTGGCAGTCCGACCGGGTCTCGCTGCTGCTCCCCGAGGACGGCCCCACCGTGCCCGTGCCGTGCGTGCGGACCGGTCGAGGCACTCCCGACGTGGCGGCGGCCCTGCTGACACTCGACGCGACCACCGTGCTGTCCGAGGGCGGCCCCACCCTCAACGGACTCCTCGTCGCAGCCGACCTCGTCGACGAGATCAACCTCACCTGGTCGCCGAGCCTCGCCGGCGGCGCAGGGTCGCGGCTCGCCGCCGGTGCGCCCGAGGCGGTGCGCCGCATGCGACTCGCCCACCTGTACGAGGACGACGACTTCGTGTTCGCGCGCTATCTGCGCGACCGCACCGGTCAGTAATCGCCGGTCGAGAGCATCGCGCCGACAGCCAGCAGTGCGTCGACGTGCCGAACGAGTTCGTCGGCCGGCACCGTGGGCCCGAGTTCGACGATGAACGACATCGCGTCGGACACCTCGGTGCGCACCCACGTGGCGGCGACACCCGTGTACGTGCCACCGGTCACCGACTCGACCGGCAGACCGCTGCGCTGTGAGTACTCGAGCCGCAGCAGACGGTCGCGACCCTTCGACGGCGTGATGCAGTAGAGGTCCTGGTGGTACCACAGCGTGAGTGTCGGCCGGAGCTGCGTGGCGAACTCGACGAACGCCGCCGTCTCGGGTTCGCTGGCCGGGCCGGTCCCGGCGTACTCCCAGTCGCCGGGCTCGGCGATCGGGCCCCAGTCGTGGGGGAAGTTGCGGTTGAGGTCGACCCCGTGCGCATTGCCGCGGACCTGGTGGGCGACGCCGTCGGGGTTGATCGCGGGCAGCACCCACAGGTCGAGATTCGGGGGGAGCTCGACGTCGGTCATCTCGTCGAGGATCGCGAGCCCGGCGTCCTCGTCACCGTGGATGACGCCGACCACGAGCATCACCACACCACCGCTGGTGCCACGGTGCCACGCCGTCAGCGGGCGCCCCTCGACGGATGTGCCGATCGTCTGCTCGCCGAGGAAATCGGGCGGCAGCGGCTCGGTCGTGGTGGTCGTGCTCGTCGACGTCGAGGACGTCGAGGCGGTGGTGCTGGTCGACGTCGACAGCACGGTGGAGGACGCCGCTGCCGCGCCGTCGAGGCCCGATGACGTCGAGCTGCACGACGCACCGGTCGCCAGCAGCGCAATCGCGCCGGCGCACGCCGCCACCCTGCGACGGGCACCGTGACAGCGGGTCGCACGGCGCGCGAGGTGGCGCTGCACCGCGATCACGAGCGCTGGAGCTTCTCGAGCAGCACGAGTTCGCGGCGGAAGTCGGCAGCGTCGCCGAAGTCCTTGTACACGCTCGCGAACCGCAAATAGGCGACCTCGTCGAGCGATCGCAGGCGCTCGAGCACCTCGCGGCCGATGACGCCGGACGCCACCTCGGTGCCCTGCAGACGGGCGTGCTCCTCGATCTCCTCGGCGAGCAACTCGATCTGTTCGGCCGACACGGGACGGCCCTTGCACGCTGCGCTGACGCCGGCGACGACCTTCGCCCGGTCGAACGGCTCGCGGACGCCACTGGACTTGACGACCATCAGGGGCACCTCCTCGAGGCGCTCGTACGTCGTGAACCGGTGGGCGCAGACCCCACAGGTGCGCCGGCGACGGATGGCGCTGCCCTCGTCGGCGACGCGCGAGTCGATGACCTTGGTGTCATCGGCTCGGCAGCGCGGGCAGTACATGCCCTGCGAGGTTACTGCCACACGATCAGGGCAGTCGGACGACCTGACCGACCACCAACTGGGTGCCACCGTTCAGCTCGATCAGTTCCTGGACGTAGTCGGCCTGCGCCTCGTCGCCACGGAACTGCTCGGCGATCACCCACAGTGACTCGCCCGGCTGGGCGACATGGGTGGCACCTGGACGAACCCGGGAGACGGAGGCAGGGTCGTCTCCCCGGTTCGCCAGGACGGTGCCCGCACCGAGCCACAGCAGCAGCATCGTGCCGGTGAAGGCGAGCGCCGCCACGACCCGGCGACGCATGTGAATGACAGTGACGGCCGCCCGCTCGGCGGTCCGGTGCGAGACGCCGCTGAGGCCAGCAGTTCGGCTTGCGGGAGCCGTGAGCCGCCGGGGCAGGCGGATGTCGTATGCCGCTGCCGCCAGGGGCACGCCGCGATGATCGAGCT
>JBMSSR010000312.1:0-2352 GCA_049424465.1 Ilumatobacteraceae bacterium | reverse complement strand
CCGCCGACGATGATGACGTCCTTGATGCGCCCGCACAGCACCAGCTCGCCATCGACGAGGTACGCGAGGTCGCCGGTGCACAGCCACCCGTCGCGGAACAGCGCTGCGGTGGCGTCCGGCCGCTTGTAGTAGCCGGGTGTCACCGACGTGCCGCGCAGCAACAGCTCGCCGACAACCCGCTCGGGTAGGTCGACGAACGTCTCGGGGTCGACCACCCGCATCTCGAGGCCGGGAACGGCGTGACCGAGCAGCGGCAGTCGGCGCACGTCGAGGTCCTCGGACGCCTCGTCGGGTGACAGCGGTCGCGCGACCCGCTCGCGCTCGAGCACGACACGGTCGACCGAATCGGTGCGCATGCCGCGGTGCCGCGGCGGGAACGCCCCGCCGATCGCGACCTCGGCCATGCCGAACGCGGGGAACACGCCCTCGGCGCGGAACCCGAACGGCTCGGCGGCGCGCACGAACGCCTCGACGGCGTTGGGGTCGACCGGCTCGGCACCGCTGAGCGCGAGCGTCAACTGCGACAGGTCGAGCCCCTCCATCCTGCCGAGCGCGCGAGTCGCGAGCACCCACGCAAAATTGGGACCGGCTGTCGCGGTGCCCCGCCAGTCGCTGATCCACTGCATCCACGCGCCGGGCTTGGCGAGAAAGTCCTGGGGTGCCGCCTGCACCAACTGCACCCCGGTGGTCATCGGGATGGACAGGAAGCCGACGAGCCCCATGTCGTGGTAGAGCGGGAGCCAGCTGACCATCACCTCGGACGGGCCCAGTTGTGCGGCCTCGCAGCAGGCGTCGATGTTGGCGCGCAGCACCCGGTCGGGGATCATCACGCCCTTGGGCTCGCTGGTCGAACCGCTCGTGTACTGCAGGATGACGAGCCGCTCGGGGTCGTCGTCGGGCCGCACCCACGCCTCGGCAGCGGGCACACCATCGCCACCGGGAAGCACGGACTCCATCGGCTCGATCGGCGGGTCGCCCGGCGCGGCCTCGTAGAACGCGGCGAGCAGTTCGTCGATCAGGATCAGCTTTGCATCGCCGTGGCGGATTCGAGATCGCGTGCCCTCGATGAACGCCTCGAGCGAGCCCATCCGCATCGGCAGCGGCAGCACCATGCTGGCGCACCCCGCCAGCCAGCAGCCGCGGATGATCGTGATGAGCGACCGCGACGTGGGCCCAAGGATGGCGACGTGGTCGCCGGGCACGAGGCCGCGCGCCTGCAGTGCCGCCGCCACCACCTGCGCGTCGCGGTGCACCTGCGACCACGGCACGAAGGCGCTGCCTGTCGTGCAGTCGGCCGGCAGCACACTCTGGCCCACGAAGCGCACCCCGGTGGGGCGCTCAGCGGCCGCGACGAGCCGGGAGATGATGCTGTCAGGCATCCCTGCAACCTAGTGGGGCCGCCCGCGGCGGGCGCTGACGGTGGCGCGTCCCGGCCCCGCGTGGCTGCCGCTCCCTAGACTCGCCCCCCGTGAGCACGCCCGACCAGACCGCCGACAGCCCCGCCCACCGCTACACCGGCGCGCTCGCCGGCGTGATCGAGGCGGCGTGGCACGACCGCTGGGACGCCGAGGGCACGTTCGACACGCCCAACCCGGCCGGTCCGCTCGCCGATGCCGCCGCGGTGGCCGGCCGGCCCAAGACCTTCATCCTCGACATGTTCCCGTACCCGAGCGGCGCGGGGCTGCACATGGGCCATCCGCTCGGCTTCACGGCGACCGACATCTACGCCCGCTACATGCGCATGACCGGGCACAACGTGCTGTACACGATGGGCTTCGACGCGTTCGGCCTGCCTGCCGAGCAGTACGCCGTGCAGACCGGTCAGCACCCGGCCATCACGACCGACCAGAACATCGCCAACATCCGCGCGCAGTTGCGCCGACTCGGCCTCAGCCACGACCGACGCCGCAGCATCAGCACGACCGACCCCGGTTACTACCGGTGGACGCAGTGGATCTTCCTGCAGATCTTCAACGCATGGTTCGACCCCGACCGCAAGGTTGCCCGCCGCATCGACGAGTTGGTCGCCGAGCTCGATGCCGGCACACGTGCTGCGCGCACCGGCGAGTGGGCATCCATGTCGGCAGCCGACCGACGCCGCGAGCTCGACCAGTGGCGGCTCGCCTACGTCAGCGACGCGCCGGTCAACTGGTGCCCGGGTCTCGGCACCGTCGTGGCCAACGAGGAGGTCACGGCCGACGGCCGCAGCGACCGCGGCAACTTCCCGGTGTTCAAGCGCAACATGCGCCAGTGGATGATGCGCATCACGGCGTACGCCGACCGCCTCATCGACGACCTCGACCTGCTCGACTGGACCGACGCGATCAAGGCGATGCAGCGCAACTGGATCGG
>JBMSSR010000311.1:0-2354 GCA_049424465.1 Ilumatobacteraceae bacterium | reverse complement strand
CCGCGACGAACTGTTGCGCGTCATGGGCGTCGACAGCGAGCCGGTCAACCACGGCTGGTTGTGCGACCGTGGTCGGTTCAATTTCGAGTCGGTCAAGAGCGATGCGCGAGTGCTGCAGCCGATGGTGCGCACCGACGGAGCGCTGCGCCCCGCCACGTGGTCGACGGCAATCGCCGAGGCAGCACGCATCATTCGTGAGACCACGGCCGCGGGTGCCGGGCGGGTTGCCGTCATCGGTGGTTCGCGCAGCACCAACGAGGACGCCTTTGCGTGGGCCCGACTCGCGCACGAGGTCGTCGGCACGCCGCACGTCGACGCGCAGCTGGCCGACGGCCTGCCCAACGGGATGCTCGGCCTCCCACGTGCCACCATCGCCGACGCGGCCGCCGCTGCCACCATCGTGCTGCTCGGGCCGGACCTGAAGGAAGAACTGCCGGTGCTCTACCTGCGGCTTCGTGACGCCGCGGCCTCCAAGCGCAGCCGCATCATCGAGTTCTCGCCGCGTCCTACCGGCCTGTCGCCCTACGCGTGGCGACGTGTCGGGTACGAACCCGGCGCGCAGGTGCAGGCAGTGCGCGACACGTTCGCCGATGCGGCGGTGTCGGCGCAGCTCGCCAAGGGTCCGGTCGTCGTGGTGGTCGGGCGCGCCAACCTCGCCGAGTCCACCGCCAACACGGTGCACGCCCTGCAGCAGATCCTCGAGATCGTGCCCGGTGCCACGGTGCTGCCGGCATACCGGCGCGGCAACGTCGTCGGCGCGCTGCGCATGGGTCTGCGCCCGGGCGAGAGCGGTCAGCACACCGAGGGAATCCTCCGCGATGCTGCTGCCGGCTCGATCGGCTGCCTCGTGCTGCTCGGTGCCGATCCGTTCGCCGACGTGCCCGACACACAGCTGGTCACCAAGGCCTTTGCGGGTGTGCAGCACGTCATTGCCGTCGACACGACGCTCACGTCATCGTCCTCGACGGCGCACGTGGTGCTGCCGGCCGCGGCGTACGCCGAGAAGGCCGGCACGACGACGAACATCGACGGTCGTGTGACCGCAGTCGCCCGTCAGGTCACGCCGGCAGGTCAGGCACGCCCCGACTGGATGATCGCCGCCGAGCTCGCGTTCCAGCTGGGTGTCGACCTGGGCTACGCCGACGTGCACGACATCACCGACGACATCGCGGCGCGTGTTGACGGCTTTGCGGCGGCGACGGCTGCGGCGGTTGCGGCGAGCCCCGACGGCGTGCTCACGGCCGTGCCGACGACGATGCAACCCCTGGCACCCCAGGCTGCGGACGTGGCCGACCGTCTGACGTACGACTTCCGGCTCGTCGTCAGCCGCACGCTCTACGACCGTGCGGTCGGCACGGCACTGTCGCCGTCACTCGCCGGGCTGTC
Organism: Ilumatobacteraceae bacterium; assembly: GCA_049424465.1. Lineage (GTDB taxonomy): Bacteria > Actinomycetota > Acidimicrobiia > Acidimicrobiales > Ilumatobacteraceae > UBA668. Next base: position 968 of record JBMSSR010000311.1, on the reverse strand, counting down.
CACGCCGGCGGCCATTCACGTGCACCCGCTCGACCTCGACCGCATCGGCGTCGCGCCGGGCGGTTCGGTCAGGGTCACCAACGGTCGCGGTTCGGTCACGATGACCGTGCAGGCCACCGACTCGGTGCAGCGCGGTGCAGCGTGGGTGCCCTTCAACCACGAGGGTGGACCCATCGCCGAACTGCTCGACTGCACGGCACCGGTCAACGACGTCCGGATCGAGACGCTCTGATGCTGGCGCTCGACTCACTCCTGGACGCCATCGAGCCCGCCAGCAAGGCGTTCGTCGTCGTGCTCATCAAGGTGATCGTGGTGTTCGTCGTGGCGCTCGTCGGCACCATGCTGATGGTCTGGTTCGAGCGCAAGGTCGTCGCCTACATGCAGAACCGCATCGGGCCCGACAAGGCCGGCCCCAAGGGTCTGCTGCAGACCCTGGCCGACGGGACCAAGCTGTTCTTCAAGGAAGACCTCATCCCCGACCGTGCCGACCGGTTCGTCTTCAAACTCGCGCCGTACCTCGCCTTCGTGCCGGCCTTCCTCGTCTGGAGTGTCATCCCGCTGGGCGGCGACTTCTCCGGCGGCAAGGACGGCACCGTCACGATCCTCGGCATCACGACCAAGTTGCAGCTGGCTGACCCGCCGGTGGGCGTGCTGTTGCTGCTCGCACTCAGCAGCATCGCGGTGTACGGCATCATGCTGGCGGGCTGGAGCTCGGGCTCGAAGTATCCGCTGCTCGGCTCGGTGCGTGCGTCGGCGCAGATGGTCAGCTACGAGGCGGCGCTCGGCCTCAGCCTCGCTGCGGTCATCCTCGTCGCCGGCACGCTCAGCACGAGCGGCATCGTCGCCGCACAGAGCACCTTCACCCGCTGGCACGTGATGGCGACGGGCATCATCCCGTTCGTCGTGTTCCTCGTCGCCGCGACCGCCGAGCTCAACCGACCCCCGTTCGACCTCGTCGAGGCCGAGCA
>JBMSSR010000310.1:0-2364 GCA_049424465.1 Ilumatobacteraceae bacterium | reverse complement strand
CGAGCTCAACCAGCAGATCCGCTGGGTGCCCGAGCACATCAAGGACGGGCAGTTCGGCAAGTGGCTCGACAATGCGCGCGACTGGAGCATCAGCCGCAACCGATTCTGGGGCTCGCCGATCCCGGTGTGGAAGAGCGACGACCCGGCGTATCCGCGGCTCGACGTCTACGGCAGCATTGCCGAACTCGAGCGCGACTTCGGCGTCACCATCACCGACCTTCATCGTCCGTTCATCGACGAGCTCGTCCGCCCGAACCCCGATGACCCCACCGGCTCGTCGATGATGCGCCGGGTCCCCGAGGTGCTCGACTGCTGGTTCGAGAGCGGCAGCATGCCGTTCGCGCAGGTGCACTACCCGTTCGAGAACCGCGAGTGGTTCGAGAACCACTACCCGGGCGACTTCATCGTCGAGTACATCGGTCAGACGCGGGGATGGTTCTACACACTGCACGTGCTGGCCACGGCGCTGTTCGACCGCCCGAGCTTCACCACGTGCGTGAGCCACGGCATCGTGCTCGGCAACGACGGCCGCAAGATGTCGAAGAGCCTGATGAACTACCCCGATCCGGCGGTGGTCTTCGACACCTATGGCAGCGACGCGATGCGGTGGTACCTGCTCGGTTCGCCGATCCTGCGCGGCAACGACCTGATGGTGACCGAGGACGGTCTGCGCGACACGGTTCGCGAGATCCTGCTGCCCATCTGGAACACGTGGTACTTCCTGTCGCTGTACGCGAACGCCGCGGGCACCACCGGCACGTTCCGCACCGACAGCGACGACGTCCTCGACCGATACGTGCTCGCCAAGCTGCACGACCTCGTCGGCGCGGCGACGTCGACGATGGACGAGTACGACCTGTTCGGTGCGTGCGGATCGGTGCGCGGCTTTCTCGACGTGCTCACCAACTGGTACGTACGACGCAGTCGTGATCGCTTCTGGGCAGGCGACCACGCAGCGATCGACACGCTGCACACGGTGCTCGTCGTACTGTGCCGCACGCTCGCGCCGCTGTTGCCGCTGCTCACCGAGCACGTGTACCGCGCGCTCACGGGTGAGCGCAGCGTGCACCTCACCGACTGGCCCGACGCGACAGCGATCCCGTCCGACCCGCTGCTCGTCGAGTCGATGGACCTCGTGCGTGACGTGTGCAACGCGACCCTGCGGCTGCGCAAGGAGCGCCAGCTCCGCGTTCGTCAGCCGCTGTCGTCGGCGCGGGTCGCGGTGGCTGGCTCGTCGCGCCTGTCGCCGTTCGTGGCGCTCATCGCCGACGAGGTCAACGTCAAGTCGGTCGAGCTGTCCGACGACGTCGCTGCTGTGGCGGGGTTCGATCTCGAGCTCGTCCCGGCCGCGTTCGGGCGGCGCCTCGGCGCAGCGACACAGTCGGTCATCAAGGCGGTGCGCGCCGGCGACTGGCAGCAGGGACCCGACGGCGTGGTCGCCGGGGGCGTGCCGCTGCTGGAGGGCGAGTACACGCTGCGGCTCGTGACCTCCGGGGACAGTGCCAGCGCGGTCCTCGCCTCGACGCAGGGCATCGTTGCGCTCGACACGACGATCACGCCGGCTCTCGAAGCCGAGGGGTTGACCCGCGACCTGGTCCGCGTCGTGCAGGACGCGCGCAAGAAGGCAGGGCTCCACGTCAGCGACCGCATCTCGCTGACGCTCGGGGTTCCCGAGTCCGTGCGCCGGCGTGTGGTCGCCTTCGAGTCCCTGCTCACCGACGCAACACTCACCACGGAGCTGCTGTGGGGTACCGGACCGGAGACCGCCGAACTCGACGGCGAGCCGATCCACGTCTCGGTACGCCGGGTGGGCTGACGGCGGCGTGCCGCGTGGGGGTGGTCGAGCCGGGTGACGGTGGCAGCATCATCGCCGTCCGGGTAGTCCCCGGCGCGTCGCGCCCCGGCGTCGTCGGCCTGCACGGCGACGAGGTGCGTGTCCGAGTCGCGAGCCCACCCGAGGGCGGGCGGGCAAACACCGAACTCTGTGCACTCGTCGCGAGGGTGCTGGGAATCCGCCCGTCGACGGTCTCGGTCGTGGCCGGTGCGACCGCGCGGTCGAAGCGACTGGTCGTGCCGGTCGCCGTCGACGCGGTCCGCGAGGCATTCGGCATCGGTCGAACGGGCCCCGCCGACCGGTAGCATCCGGTCCCCAACGTGCACGACGGAGGTTCGTTCTGATGGCGGCAGCGAAGAAGACCAGCACCACGAAGGGTGCGGCCAAGAAGGCCCCGGCGAAGAAGGCGCCCGCCAAGAAGGCGCCGGCGAAGAAGGCAGCGCCCGCCAAGAAGGCACCTGCGAAGAAGGCAGCGCCCGCCAAGAAGGCCCCGGCGAAGAAGGCCCCGGCAAAGAAGGTGCCCGCCAAGA
>JBMSSR010000309.1:0-2458 GCA_049424465.1 Ilumatobacteraceae bacterium | reverse complement strand
CCGTTGCACGTGGCCCGCGACTGTGATTCGGTGACGGTGTGCCGTGCGCTCAGCATTCGGGAGGCGTCGTCGTCGACGGCTGCGAGCAGTGCGCGCTCGTCGACAAGGCCGCTGGCTGGGTGGCGTGGCTCGAGCACCGCGTCGACACGCTCGACGACGAGGCGGCATCGATCGCCGACCAGATGGCCGTGGCGTCGACCACCCGCGACGAGATCGCGCACCACATCGAGCACGGCACGCTGAACCCCCAACGCCTGCTCGAGTTGATCGCCCCGTTCGTGCCGGCAACGGCGCCGCCCCGCGCGGACGGTCCGGGCCGCGAACGCGTCGGCCACCGACCCGTGTCGGTGCTGACCGGCACGCGCGTTCCACCCGGTGTGACGGCGGGCCTCGAACGACTCGGCGGTCCGATCGGCAACGGCATCGGTGACGCTGACGGCGCCCGCCCCGGTGGTGCCGCAGCAGGCGGTCCACGTGAACCGCTGACGGGCCGACCGCCGACGCCGGCCTTCGCCCAGCCGCTGCACGAGATGCTGCACGTGTCGGCGTCGGTGGCGATGTCGGCGGTGGGCGCGCTCCTCGTGCTGGTGGCGGCGATCGTCTTCACCGCGGTCTCGTGGGGGCACCTCGGCGAGGGCGGCCGCGTCGCCGTGATGCTCGGGTTCCTCGCGGCCAGTACTGCACTCACGGTCGTGATGCAGCGTCGCGGCCTGCGGTGGACGGCCGAGGCGATGGCGTGGCTGACCGCGTCATTGGCCGCGGTCGAGACGATCGCGATGACGGTGTACGACATCGTGCTGCACGTCGACACCATCCCCGTCACGGTGCTGTGCACCGGCGTGGCGTTCGCGGCGTGGTCGGGAGCGATGGCGTTCGGCACTCGAGGCAACGGTGAGCGCCACCACCTCGCCCAGCCGTGGCAGGCCACACCAGTCGCGCTGATGGTCGCGGTGGTCGCGTGGGCCGGGGGCCTCGACGGCAGCACCCGCCGACTGTGGTGGGGGCCCCTCGTCGCGCTTGCCGCTGCGTCGCTGTACGCCGTCTCGCGTCGCGCGCTGCACCGACCCTGGTGGGTGTGGACCAGCCTGGTGGCGTGGGTCGTCGCGATGGTGCTGTCGCTCACCTCGCTCGACGGCTCGTGGCAGCGGCTCGTCGGTGCCTCGCTCACGAGTGTGGTGCTGCTCGTCGCAGCCGGTCTGAACTACCTGCGCCGCATCGAACGCGACTCCGTGCCGGTCGGCGATGTTGCCGCATCGCTCGTGCTGTTCATCGTGCCGGCGGTGCACTTCAGGTCGGCCGGCGAGCGGGCGATCGACATCGCCGTCGTGGTCCTTGCAGCGCTGGCTCTGCTGGCTGGCTGGGTCGTCCCGCGGCGTCAACTCGACCGGCGCGTCGCCGGCGCTGCGCTGATGCCGCTGATCGGCGCAGCAGTTGTCGCGCTCGACGATGCATCGACCGGCGCACTGGCGCTCGCAGCGGTGGCGGTCGTGCTCCTGCTGTGGTCGCGCACGTCGACCGTGCCGGCCCGCGGCGTGCCCGTGACCGTGGCCACCGTGATGGGCGTCGTGTGGTGCGGCTATCTCGCGCGCGCAGTCGGCCTCCCGCTGACGTGGTCGGCGGTGGTCGTGACCGCGGTTGCCGCATCGGTCGCGGTGGCGAGTCTCCGTGGGATGGTGCCGTGGCCGCTCGGCAACGACGAGGCAGCGTCGGTGCTGCCCGCGCAGGTGGTCGTCGTGGGTGTCGCCGGCGCAGCGGTGTTCGTGACCTCACCCAACATGGCGGCGCTCGCCCTCGCGTCGCTCGTGCTGTCGGCTGCGTCGATCGGGCTGCTCGACCACCGTCGAATCCGTGCGGCCACGCTGCCGGTCGCGGCGGGCACCGCCGCACTCTCGTGGGTGGCCCTGCTGTCGAGCCGCCACGTCTCGGTGGTCGAGGCCTACACGCTTCCGGTCTCGGCACTCTTCGTCGTCGCCGGCGTGCTGGCACTGCAGTGGTGGCGCTCGCTCAACTCATGGATCCTCGCCCCCGGCCTCGTCGTCGCGGCGCTGCCGACGATGGTGGTGCTCGTGGTCGATGTCGACGGTCTGACGCGGTGGCTGGGACTGTTGGTGTGTGGCACGGCCATGGCGGCGATGGCGGGTCGGTTGCGCCTGGCGGCGCCGTTCGTGGTCGGTGCTGTCGCCGCAGTCACCGGTGCGCTGTCGCAACTCGGCCCGTGGGCGGTCGGGCTCCCGCGGTGGCTCAGCATCGGTGTCGCCGGTGCCGCACTGCTGACGGCCGGTGCGCGGTTCGAGTCGGTGCGTGTCAGTGCACGACGGCTCAGCCAGCTCGCGAAGCATCTGCGCTGACACCGACGCTGTCACGGCACGCGGACGGTGATGCGCATGAGCGCGCGACAGCGAGCCCGCTGCGCTGCCGTCACTCGGGCTTTGCAGCGTCCTCTGCGGCGAGCTCGGCC
>JBMSSR010000308.1:0-2466 GCA_049424465.1 Ilumatobacteraceae bacterium | reverse complement strand
TTCGGCGAGCCCACGGTGTGCGGACTGCAGGTGGATCGGCGGCCGGAGAGGAAGGTCATGCCACCGCGACGTACGGAGCCCGTCGATTCGTGATCGCGACGGTCGATACGTGGGGTCAGCTCTCGACGAGGAACTGTCCCATCAGGCCCTCGTCCTCGTCGTTCGACATGTGGCAGTGGTACACGTACGGGTGCTCGCTGCTGGCGTAGTCGCCGAGGAGGCCCGCCGTCTGAGCGTCGCCCGACTGTCACACTGGCGCGATGAGCACTGACGCCAAGCAGGTCCTTCCTCGATATCTCCAGGCGGGACGCGAGGCCCTCGTCTGGAAGCTCGACGGGCTCGCCGAGACGCATCGTCACGCCGGTCACGCCGACATCGTGCGAGAGACGATCGACGGCGGCCGCGGCCTTCGGCCCGGCGCTGCCGTGCTCCCCGACTTCGATGCCGAGTCGTGGACTGCCTTCTTCGCGACGGTGCAGCAGGCTGCCGACACCTTCCACTGAAGAAGAGACAGCGCCGTCGCGACACTGGCGCACCTGCGCGGCTCGCAGACCCAGTTCGGCTGGTCAGCGATGCGATCGGCGGGACCCGTCCCGGACCGTCGTCGCTCGACGCCGACACAGTGAGCCCACGCCCTGCCCGCACCACTCGCGGACCCACTGATCGGGCTGATCGTCGACCTGGGAGGGGCCATCACCCACCATGTCAGTCCCCTCGGCCACACTGCCGTATGGCATTTGGTCAACCGTCCGGTCCCCCTGCGTCCGCGAAGCAGGTGCAGCACCTGCTGTCGCTGCTGCACTCGGCCGGGCACAGCGACTTCCGCGACGCACGGGGCCCGATGGGCTTCAACCAGCGTCAGGCGGCCGGCAAGTTCACGCGTGACGAGGTCGAGGCGTTCATCGAACAGCTCGAGGCAGGGGCCAACCCGACGCAGGCCAACGGAGCACCTGCCGACGCCGCTCCCCCGGCGACACGCCCGACGCAGCGTGCCGCTCGTCGGACGAACGACAACGTCGGCGGCGCCAGCACGGAACCCGCCGGGGCGACGTCCCCGCAGTCAACCCTGTCCAAGACCGAGCAGGCACTCCGCAAGGTACCCAGCACCATGCTCGCCGCCGAGCTGCAACGCCGCGGCTGGGTGGTCATGGAGCCCTGACCGGGCGCGAGCTGCCGAGAGTCGCACGAGGCCACACCGCCAGTGGCTGTCGAGTGCCGGTCAGGCGTGCACGTCAGCCGAGAAGCAGCCCGGCTCTGGCGTTCGCGCTGCCGCGTAGAGGTCCGGCTCGCCGAGCTCGGCCGACCATGCGGCCATCAGCGACTCGAGCGTCGAGAGCATCGCCTCTCGCGCTTCGGGGGCGAAGAACCGCGACGGGCACGCATGCCACGGCGAGCCGTCGTCGCCCAGATTGTAGGCGACACCGATCTCGACGATGCCGAAGCCGATCTGCGTCCAGATCCCCTGATAGTCGCTCACCGTCGCAATCCGCTGGCCGGCGGTCACGCGGTCGCCCACGGCTACGAGTGGATCGATGACGTGCTCGGTCTCGAACATCACGGGGGCACGTCCGGGGCCCTCGCACTCGATGCCGTCGGGGACGACCCGGATGCTGTAGTCGTTGCTGTACAGCAGCGGGACGTCGCACACCGTGCCCGTGATGAGCGACACCACCGGTGTCCCGATCGGCAGGAAGAACGACCACTGCGGGTCGGTCTGGTCCCCCTCCGCGAACCCGAAGGGCAGGAACAGGTACCGGTTGCGCGCATCGAGCGCCGCGGCGTTCGGGTCCGAGTCCGGCAGGGTCGGCGGTACGACGCCGGCGATCGTCATTGCACCTGCCGCGCCGGATGCCGCATCGAATGGTGCGAGGTCGAAACCGAACGTCTCGATCACGGCTGGAATGTCCGACGATGACGTCAGGCCGAACGACGAACCTGACTCCGACGAACCTCCACCGCCAGCAGCCGAGTCCGCTTCCCACACCAACGCGCCATTGTCACCCAGTCGACAGAAGAGGTCCGAGTCGGTTGCGTCGACGTGCACCACCATGTCGGCCTTCGTGCATGGCTCACCGGCGGCAGCCTCACCGACGACGTCTCCCTGCCCATCAGGACCAGACGTCTGACCACCAGCATCGCTCGTCGGGTCACCGGACTCGACTGCAGGGTCCGAGCCACCGCACGACACAGCCACCACCATGACACCGACCAGCGCGGCGAGTGCCGACCTACGACGACCCTGTGACATGACCCCTCCCGTCTCGACGCGGAGCAGCCGGGCTACGGGTCGTTCCAGACACTAGTGACGCCAGGCGGACCAACGGACCGACCGTGTACGGCACCGCGAGCCGGCAGCGTCGTCCCGCCCGCACCCAGCGGACCTGCACCAGGGTCAAGCGATGATCGTCGACGAACCAACCATTCCACTCTGTCGAACATCGTCGGTGCCTGAGGTGGGCCTTCGAG
>JBMSSR010000307.1:0-2496 GCA_049424465.1 Ilumatobacteraceae bacterium | reverse complement strand
CGCCGAGCGATGCGGTCACCGCGTCGGCGTCGAGGCCAGGTGCGCAGAGGACGAGCGGCACCAGCGGCAAGCGTCGCGGGTCGACACGGCCGAGTGCGTCGCGCGACTGCGCCCGCACCGCGAACGCCACCACGCCACCCGCCACGGAGCCCACCGCTGGCAGCGGCCCCGAATCGAAGGCGTCCATCGACGACGCGTCGCGCTTGCGGACACGGTCGGCGGCATGCAGCCGACCATCCATGCACACCAGCACCTCCCGGCCGATGGCGGCCTCGCTGGACGCGACGGTGATCGCGTCGACCAGGTTGCGCGGCCCGTCCGGCGCAGGGTGCGAGTGAACCCTCATCGAGCCGGTGAACACGACCGGGCGGCGGGTCGCGGTGGTGCCCAGCACCATCTGCGTCGCGAACGCGGTGAGCTCGATCGTGTCGGTGCCGTGGACTACGACCACGCCGGTCGCACCGGCGTCGAGCGCGTCAGCGACCCGACCCGCGATGCCGTACATGTCGGCGAGCGACAGGTTCGAGCTCGGCCCCGCCGCGACGTCGGTCACCTCGACGTCGCGGGTGAGACCGGGCTGCGCCTGCTCGAGTTCTGCCACGAGCGTGTGGCCGTCGAGGTTGTGCCATGCCGACCCGTCCCAGTGCGACGAGATGGTGCCACCGGTGGCGATGACGTGCACGGTCACGGCCGGCTCCCCATCAACGGCTGCGGCACCACACGGCCACCGCGACCGACATGCAGACGCGCCTCGGGCACGTAGCCGTCGATCTGGTCCAGCGGGAACACCGGTCGGCGCAGGTGCTGCCACTCGACACCCCACAGGTCGTTGGTCGCCACACCGGGCGCACCGACCTCGACCACCTGGTCGTCGGCGAACAGGTGCGAGAACCCGGCGCGGAAGTGTCCGCGGGACTTGACCACCACCACACGTGCCGACGCAGGGTCGAGGCCGACGTGCAGCAGCGTGTCGTCGTCGGCGCACTGCACCTTGTGCGTCGAGACCGCGACGCCGATACCGCCCAGGTCGAGCGCGCAGCACCGGCCGGGTCGGCGCAACGCGCCCGAGTACACGCCCTTGGTAGGCACCAGCGGCGCGTCGACCAGCGACAGCACCTCGGCATCGACGACGAGCGGGCGCGCCATCGACCGCGTGCTGCCCTCGTTGAACACCACGCGCAGGTGCGCACCGACACCTGCGGCCCATGCTGCATCGACGACGGCGGGGTCGCACTGCAGTCCCATCACGGTGTCGCGCACCCTGGCCGCGCGCAGTGCCTCGAGCACGAAGGTCGAGTTGCCGGGCGCGCCACCACCCGGGTTGTCGGAGGTGTCGGCGAGGATGACGGGGCGGCCGATGCCGGCGACGGCTCGCACGGCCCGCTCGACCGCGTCGGCGACGGGCACCACGCGCAGCCGGTACCGCTCGCGTCGGTCCCACGCCGCACGTGCCACCTCCTCGGCGACGGCGAGCGCCTCCAGCCGGCCGCCCTCGTCGGCGCTGACGGTGACGGTGAGCCCGCAGTCGGGCACGTCACCCAGCGAGAAACCGCCGAACACCGACACGTTGCGCAGCGGCGGCTCGATCAGCGACTGGGCGAGCGCCATCACGTCGTACAGTGGCTCGCCGGGTGTCGTCAGTTGCGCCACCTGCGGCAGCACCATCGGCACTGCGCAGCGGGCGATGACCGTCGCACCCGAACGACGCACGGCGGGGTCACGGTCGAGCAGGCGGTGCACGTGGTCGGCGGCCTCGCGCAGGCGGTCGACGACGTCGACGTGCGGGTTGGTGCGGTACCCGACGATCACATCGGCCGCCTCGCACATCGCGGCCGACACGTTGGCGTGGAAATCGAGCACGACGACGACGGGGACGTCGGGCCCCACGGTGTCGCGCAGCGCGCGCAGGAACGTGCCATCGGGGTCGAGGTCGTCGGTGGTGCGCCCCGCACCGTGACCCGGCACCAGCACGGCGTCGACCGGCCCGGCGGCGCGCAGCGCACCCACTGCCTCGGCGACAACGGCACGGAAATCATCGCCGTCCAGCACGCCCGCCGCGCCGAAGTCGACCACGGGCGCCGTCACGATCTCGACGGAGTCACCACGCAGTTCGCGCAGGCGTGCGATCGCCCCCCCCGACTCCCACGACGCCGCAAGCCCACCCTCGGCGGCCGCGTAATCCCTGGCGTGGGCCCGCGTGCTGGGATCGGCGAGCGAGTTGGCCTCGTGCAGGTAGCCCACCACGGCCACGCGCCGAGGGCGCGCCGGGGCGATCGCCGAGTCGCTCGTCGGCATGGGGCCCCCTTTCGGCGTGCAGGTCGGCATCGTGGTCGGACTGACGGCGGGGCCGCGTCATGCGCCGACCGGCGTCAGCAGCCCTCTTGTACAGCGTACAACACGCCCTACCGGCGCGACCTCGGCGCGTCGACCAGCTCGTACAACGTGCCGCGCTGCTGCAGCCGGCGGCCGAGCGGCGCCACCAGGTCGGTGAAGCGG
>JBMSSR010000306.1:0-2519 GCA_049424465.1 Ilumatobacteraceae bacterium | reverse complement strand
GGGGGGGGCCCGGCCCGCGGGCGCGCCGGCCGCCGGCGGCCACGGCCCTCGCGCGAAGGCATCTCGGCGAGTGCTCGACACGCTGCGCGAGGACCGCGGCGAGTGACCACCTACGTCGACTCGAGTGCCCTGCTCAAGCTGTACATCGACGAGTTCGATTCCGACGACGCCCAGCGACTGCTCGACGCCGACCCCGTGCTCGTCACGGCGTGGATCACCCTGGTCGAGGTTCGCCGCAACCTCGCCCGACTGCTCGGCGGGTCGGCGCTGACACGAGCGCGTGAGGCCTGCGAGCGAGACCTCGACGCGATGGCGATCGTGTCGCTCGACGAGCGCGGCTGGCGGCGGGCTGCCGACATCACGGAAGTGCTCGGGGTCCGGTCGCTCGACGCGCTGCACCTCGCCGCAGCCCAGCAACTGCAGATCCCCGACCTCGTCGTGTGCACCTTCGACCTCCGGCAGGGACATGCGGCCCGCCAGCTCGGACTCGCCGTCGTCGGGTGCTGACGACATGCTGGCCTCACGGTCACTGCCGGCAGGGTCGCGACCTTGACGGACTCTTGACTGTTGCCGGATCAACCGGGCACCGATGCACAAGTAGATCTGGCGTGCGGTCGTCGCACGTCGTGACAAGTGGAGTTCGTCATGCACCGCATCCTCGCCAAGCTCACCAAGAAGACCCTCGTCGCCGCAGCGAGCTCGCTCGCAATGGTCGGTACCGCCGGCGCTGCGCTCGGCACCTCCATGTCAGTGCTCGAGGCGACCGACACCACGGCGGTCGAGACCACGCTGGTCGACACGACAGCGGTCGACACCACGGTCGTCGACACGACCCCGGTCGACACGACGTCGCCCGAGACCACCGTCGCGGACACGATGGTCGACACCACGCTGCCCGATGGCGCCGACGGCCTGTGCGAGGCGATGTCGAAGGCGTCCGAGCGCGGCAGGGACAAGGACGTCGAGCTCGAGTCGTTCGGCCGTGTGGCGGACGCCGCTGCCGCCGAGGGCGTGAGCATCGAGGAGTACTGCAGCGACGTCCTCGACGCCAAGTCGGCGGCGCGAGCCGAGTCTGCCGACGACGAGTCCGATGACGCCGACGAGGCCGACGAGATCGACGACGACGCCGATGAGGTCGACGACCACTCGAGCGACGCTGCCGACAGCGCTGACGATCACGGCAGCGACAGCGGCCACGACGGCAGCGACGACTGATCTCCCCGTCCCGAGCACTGCCTCACTGCTCCGGCCACCGGTCGGTGTGGTGAGGCAGTGGCGCGTCACCGGCGCGTCACGGTCCACCCGACGATGACCCGGCCGGTACGGTCGGGCAATGGAGCAGTTGCACGAACTCGCGGTCTACGGCCTCGCCGGGGCGCCCCGCTCGCCGGCCGATCTGCTCGACGAGTGCCGTGACGCCGAGGCGCTCGGCCTCGGGTCGGTGTTCCTCAGCGAGCGCTTCAACGTCAAGGAAGCCGTCACGCTGTCGGGTGCGGCTGCCGCGGTGACGACGACGCTGGGCATCGCAACGGGCGTCACCAACCACAACACGCGTCACCCGATCGTGACGGCCAGTTACGCCACCACGATGCACCGACTCACCGGTGGGCGCTTCGCACTGGGCCTCGGCAGGGGCATGGACCGGCTGTTCGACGCCTTCGGCATGCCGCGCATCACGACGGCGCAGCTCGAGGACGTTGCCGGACTGCTGCGGCGCCTCTGGCACGGTGAGGTGGTCGTCGGGCACGACGGGCCCGCCGGGACGTGGCCGGTGCTCGCGCTCGATCCCGACTTCCGCGAGGACATCCCGCTGTTGATGAGTGCATTCGGGCCACAGAGCCTTCGCCTCGCCGGCCGGGTGTACGACGCCGTGCTGCTGCACACGTTCTTCACCGACGAGACGCTGCAGCGCTGTGTCGCGACCGTGCGTGACGCAGCCGAGCGGGCGGGCCGCGACCCGGCGTCGGTGCGCGTGTGGAGCTGCTTCGCGGTGGTGGGTGACTGGCTGCCGTACGAGGCGCGGCTGAAGAAGACCGTCGGTCGCATGGCGACGTACCTCCAGGCGTACGGCGACCTGCTGGTGCGCACCAATCAGTGGGACCCGGCGGTGCTCGACCGGTTCCGTGCCGACCCGTTCGTCTCGTCGTTCCGCGGCGCGCTCGACGCGAAGGCGACGACCGCCGAGCTCGAGCACGTGGCGACGCTGATCCCCGACGAGTGGCTGTCCGCCGCAGCGACCGGGTCGCCCGAGCAGTGTGCCGCCGCCGTGCGCAGCCAGCTCGAGCTGGGTGCCGACAGCGTCATCCTGCACGGCGTGTCGCCGTCGGAGGTCGCCCCGGTGGTCGAGGCCTACCGCCGGGTTCGGCCACAGGGACGCGTCGACGGCCTTGCCGCGAACCCCGGGTGGGCGAGGCGCTCGCGCTGAGCGCCGGCCACGCAGGTCGACACTCCCTGTGCGCGGTCGTGCACCCGGACCCCGAGGTCCTCATGCTCCATATGCTCCTGGGCCTTTTTCCCAG
>JBMSSR010000305.1:0-2533 GCA_049424465.1 Ilumatobacteraceae bacterium | reverse complement strand
GCATCGCGGTCGACCGCATCCGCTCGCGTGGTGGCCGGGGGCTCAGCTGGGTATGGGTGATCGGCGTCGCCGCCGTGGTGCTGGCGGTGCTGCTCGTCGCCTTCCCCCACTTCACCTACCTCGGCTCCGACCTGTGGGTCCTCATCGTCGGTTGGGTCGTCGCCGCAGTGTGCGCGGTGTACGTGTGGGCCCTGATGCGCAGTCCGTGGGGACGTGTGCTGAAGGGCATCCGCGAGGACGAGGACGCCGTGCGCAGCCTCGGCAAGAACGTGTTCGGCTACAAGATGTCCGCACTGGTGATCGGCGCCGTGCTCGGCATGTTCGCCGGTGTCATCAACGCCCTGCGCACCAGCAACGTGCAGCCCGACAACTTCAGTCGTGCGCTCACGTTCTACGTGATGACGGCACTGGTGCTCGGCGGCATCGCCAAGGTCATCGGCAGCATCGTCGGACCGATGCTCTATTGGGCACTGCTGGCGTTCAGCGACGTGTTCCTCTCCGAATTGTCGGACGGTACCGGTCGGCTCCAGGTGGGTGGCATCACCCTGCTCGAGAACGCCAGCGCACGCGGGCAGTTCCGCCTCGTGCTCGTGGGCGTCGGCCTCATTCTGTTGATGGTCTTCCGCCCGCAGGGAGCCTTCGGCAACCGGAAGGAGATGGCGCTCGATGGGCGTTGAGACCAGTCAGTACGCCGAGCAGGCGAGGGCCGCGCTCGGCGGCGTCGCCCCCGAACCGGGTGCCGCCAAGCCCGATCCGATTCTCGTCGCCGATGCGGTGCGGCGCCGCTTCGGCGGCATCGTGGCGGTCGATGTCGACCACGTCGAGGTGCAGCGGCACTCGATCACGGCACTCATCGGCCCCAACGGCGCCGGCAAGACCACGCTGTTCAACCTGCTCAGTGGCTTCGACGAGCCCAACGAGGGGCGGTGGGCATTCGACGGCCGCCCGCTGGACAAGGTCGTGGCCCATCGGACCGCGCAGATGGGCATGGTGCGCACGTTCCAGCTCACCAAGAGCCTCACCAAGCTCTCGGTCATCGAGAACATGAAACTCGGCGCCACCGGCCAGCGCGGTGAGCGCTGGTGGAACGGGCTGTTGCCGTTCACGTGGCGCTCGCAGGAGCGGGAGATCGAGCAGCGTGCCGACGAATTGCTGCAGCGCTTCAAGCTCGACCACATGCGCAACGAGTACGCCGGCACCCTCTCGGGCGGCCAGCGCAAGCTGCTCGAGATGGCCCGCGCACTGATGACCGGCCCACAACTGGTGATGCTCGACGAGCCGATGGCCGGCGTGAACCCGGCCCTCAAGCAGAGCCTCAACCAGCACATCCGCGGTCTCCGCGACGAGGGCATGACCGTGCTGTTCGTCGAGCACGACATGGACATGGTGCACGACATCAGCGACTGGGTCATCGTCATGGCCGAGGGACGCCTCATCGCCGAGGGCACCCCTGACCAGATCAGCCGCAACCAGGCCGTCATCGACGCGTATCTGGGCGCCCACCAGGGCAAGTCACTCATGGAGGACGCGTGAGCGCCATCGACGCACAGGGCAGCGACACGCGGGGCGTGGTGCTGCGCGGCGACGAACTGATCGCCGGCTACATCCCCGAGGTCAACATCCTGAACGGCTGCAACCTCGTGGTGCACCAGGGCGAGTTCGTCGGCATCATCGGGCCGAACGGTGCTGGCAAGAGCACGTTCCTGAAGGCGGTGCTCGGCCAGTGCACCGTCCGCAGCGGCACGGTGACCTTCCTCGGCGACGACATCACCGGCATGAAGGCCCACCAGCTCGTCGAGCGCGGTGTGGGCTACGTGCCCCAGACCAAGAACGTCTTCCCGAGCCTCACCGTCACGGAGAACCTCGAGATGGGCTGCTTCCTGCGCCCCAAGGTGTTCCGGGAGCGGTTCGAGTACGTCACCGGCCTGTTCCCTCGGCTCCTCGAGCGGGCGCACACCAAGGCGGGTGCCCTGTCGGGCGGCGAGCGCCAGATGGTGGCGATGAGCAGGGCACTGATGCTCGAGCCGAAGCTGCTGCTGCTCGACGAGCCGTCGGCCGGTCTGTCGCCGATGCTGCAGGACGAGGTCTTCCTCAACTGCCGCGCCATCAACAACACCGGTGTTGCCATCCTGATGGTCGAGCAGAACGCCCGCCGCTGCCTGCAGGTGGTCGACCGTGGTTACGTCCTCGACCAGGGCAAGAACGCCTACACGGGCTCAGGCCGCGACCTGCTGGCCGACCCGGCAGTCATCGAGCTGTACCTCGGCACCCTCGCCAAGATGACCGGCGGCTGACGCCGCCCGTCGCGGCCCTGTGGCCGCCCGCTCAGCCGACGGCGCCGATCGGGCCGTCATGCCGCTGGCACCTCGTGGGGTCGCCCGTCGCGCCCGTCGCGCCCGCTGCTCCCGGACTCGCGACCCGACCGCGGCCGTGGCGGCCCTCCGCCGCGGTGGTCGCCGTCGGCGTCGGCACCGGGCGGCCGCGCGACGACGGCCGTGGCCTCGTGCCCACCGCGCGCCGTGGCGGGGAACGC
>JBMSSR010000304.1:0-2542 GCA_049424465.1 Ilumatobacteraceae bacterium | reverse complement strand
CTCGCGTCGTGCCGTCACACCCCGTCGGCCGCCGGGCGGCCTGGAACCGGCGCCAGCGACGTCGCTCGACCACGATCGCTGTCGCGTCGACGACGGTCACCGTCGCCGTGGCGTGGTGGCTCGTCACCTCGGCGCCCGGGTGGGACCGCGTCAAGCGTCTCTACTTCGACGGTCAACGGTTCCGCCTCGACCTGCCCGAGCTGCTCGGCTACCTGTGGGTCGACGTCAAGCTCTTCCTGCAGTGCATCCCGTTCATCCTCGGGTGGGGTCTGGCGCTCGCGCTCATGCGCAATGCGCGCACGCCCGTGCTCTTCCCGCTCCGCCTCTTTGCCGCCGCGTACACCGACGTCTTCCGCGGCATCCCGGTCGTGCTCACGATCTACCTCGTCGGGTTCGGCGTGCCAGCGCTCGACATCTTCACCGGCGAGGTCAATGTCCTCGGCCTCGGCGGTGCGCTCAACTCGGTCTACCTGTGGGGACCCGTCGCACTCATCATGTCGTACTCGGCATACGTCGCCGAGGTGTTCCGGTCGGGCATCGAGGGAGTGCACGAGAGCCAGCGCGCCGGTGCACGGTCGCTCGGGCTCACCCAGGCACAGACGATGCGGCACGTCGTGGTGCCGCAGGCAGCACGACGCGTCGTGCCGCCGCTCATGAACGACTTCCTGTCGCTGCAGAAGGACGTCGCACTGCTGAGCTTCCTGGGCATCATCGACGTCTTCCGCCGCGCCCAGTCCATCAAGGACCTGCGCGCCAACTACACGCCGTACGTGGTCGCCGCGATCATCTTCCTCTGCCTCACCATCCCGCTCACCCGGTTGGTCGACTGGTACACCGCGCGTCACCGCCGGCGCACCGGTGGGTCGGTGGTCGCGTGAGCACCAAGCTGTCGCTGCGTCACGTGCGCAAGCAGTTCGGCGACCGCGTCGTGCTCGACGACGTCTCGCTCGACGTGCCCGAGCACCACGTCGTGTGCCTCATCGGCGCATCAGGCTCGGGCAAGAGCACCCTGCTGCGCTGCGTCAACCTGCTCGAGCCCATCGACGACGGCGCGGTGCTGCTCGACGACGTCGACATCAGCGAGCCCGGCCTCGACCCCGATCCGATCCGCCGGCGTATCGGCATGGTGTTCCAGAGCTACAACCTGTTCCCGCACATGTCGGTGCTGCGCAACATCACGCTCGCGCCGCGCAAGGTGCTGCGCCTCGATGCCGCGGCCGCCGACGAGCGCGGCATGCGGCTGCTCGAGCGGCTCGGCCTCGCCGACAAGGCCGACGCCTTCCCCGACCAGCTCTCGGGCGGTCAGCAGCAGCGTGTCGCGATCGTGCGGGCGCTCGCCATGCAGCCCGAGCTGATGCTGCTCGACGAGGTCACTGCCGCGCTCGACCCCGTTCTGGTCGGCGAGGTGCTCAACGTCATCCGCGACCTGCGCGCCGACGGGATGACGATGGTCCTCGCCACGCACGAGATGGGCTTCGCCCGCGAGATCGCCGACCTGGTGTGCTTCCTGCAGGACGGCCGCATCGTCGAGTCGGCACCGCCGGCCGAGCTGTTCAGCAACCCGCGCCAGCCCGCCACTCGCGCCTTCCTCGAGCGGGTGCTCGCCTCCGGCCGCCTGTAGCGCCGCGGCCACCCGCCCCGACGCAGCACGTCAGCCGTCGGCGCGACCGCTCGCGAGCCCGCACACGATGCCCCGGTTGAGGCACGAACGGACCTCGGTCTCGAGCTTCGACTGCACCCAGCCGTTCATGAAGTCGGCGTGCCCCGTCAGCACACCGCCGCTCGCCAGCAACAGCCCGTCAGTCGGGCCCCATGCCGGGTACTCGACCTCGAACTGCAACTGTGGGATGTGCACCGGGTGGGTGGTCGGACACGACCCACCGCTGCTGTAGGCGATGTGCGCGTGGTGATCGGCACTGTCGAGGTGCACACCGTCCCAGCAGTCGGGGAACGTCACGATGAGCCGGAGCGGTCGGTCCTGTGTGCACTCGACAGGCGTCTGCGAGCGGGCCGATCCTGCCCCGCAGCTCCAGGCGACGATCGACAGCGGCTGCGCCGATGCGGCACCCGCGTTCCCGCCCACCATCAACAGGCCCACCGGGTACGGCTCGACCAGGGTCGGATCGACCCCGACACCGGGCCGGTAGTAGGCGATGCTGCGGATCGGCTCGAGCACCTCGTCACCGCGCAACAGTGCCGGCGCCCAGTACGCCGCACGGTCGAGCGGCTGGTCACACGTCGTGTCGCCCGTCGGCAGGTCGGACGCGACGGTGAACGCGTCGACCCTGGTGTTGCCGAAGAACACGTGCAGGTGGCTGGCGCCCGGGTTGCCCGGGTGGACGATCGGGTCGTCCTGTGCTGCGTGGCTGAACGCGCACTTGGCGACGAACTGCGCCGTGCGGCCCTGTGGCCCGGCGATGACCTCGTCGGGCTGGCCGAACGACGTGGCCGAAGTGACCTGGTGCACGTGCTCGGCCGACGAGGGCGACCCGTCGGGCGCGCACGCCATCGTGGTGGCGGCGAGCGCGGCGAGTGCCACGGT
>JBMSSR010000303.1:0-2593 GCA_049424465.1 Ilumatobacteraceae bacterium | reverse complement strand
AATCTTACACAGGTCGAACAGGGGGAATCAATGAGCCAGGCCAGCAGCACCAGCAACGAGTCGGCCAAGGTGGTCATCATCGGTGGCGGCATCGCCGGGGTGAGTGTCGCCTACCACCTCGCCCAGCGGGGCTGCACCGACGTGCTCCTGCTCGAGCGCGACGAGCTCGCGTCGGGCAGCACGTGGCACGCCGCCGGCAACGTCCCCACCTACAGCGGCAGCTGGGGCGTCATGAAGGTGCAGTCGTACTCGGCTGCGCTCTACCGCGAGCTGGCTGCCGACCCCGAGTTCCCGATCTCGTACCACGTCACCGGTTCGGTGCGCCTCGCCCACAGCCGCGAGCGGATGGCCGAGTTCGCCCACGTCTCCAGCATGGCCAATGCCAATGGCATGGCCTACGAGACGCTCACGCCGGCACAGCTCGTCGACCGCTACCCCCTCCTCGAGACCCACGACCTGGTCGGCGCGCTGTGGGACCCGCTCGACGGCGACATCGACCCGTCGCAGGTCACCCAGGCACTCGCCCGCGGCGCACGCGCCAAGGGCGCCCGTGTCCGCCGCTCCGAGCGCGTGGTCGCGATCGAGCAGCACGCCAATCACACGTGGACCGTCACCAGCCGCACCAAGTCGGGCGAGACCCATGTCATCAGCTGCGAGGTCGTCGTCAATGCGGCCGGCTACCGCGCCGGCGAGGTGATGGCCCTCCTCGGACGCCACCACCCCATCGCACAGATGTCGCACCAGTACTACCTCACCGAGGAGATCCCCGAACTGGCCGCACGCGACACCCCGCTGCCGCTGCTGCGCGATCCCGACGCCAGTTACTACCTGCGCCAGGAACGGGCGAGCTTCATCCTCGGGCCGTACGAGTGGCAAGCCACGTCGATGTGGCACGACGGCATCCCCGACGAGTTCGCCAACATGTTGTGGCCGGCCGACCTCGAGCGCCTGGCCCCGCAGATCCTCGACGCCGGCGAGCGAGTGCCGCTGCTCGGCGACGCCGGCATCGCCCGCGTCGTCAACGGCCCCATTCCGTACGCACCCGACGGCTACCCGTACGTCGGCCCGGCCCGCGGCCTGCGCAACTTCTTCCACTGCGACACCTTCAGCTTCGGTATCGCCCAGGGTGGCGGTGCTGGCAAGGCATGTGCCGAGTGGATCCTCGACGGCCGTCCCGAGTTCGACCTGTGGTCGATCGACCGCCGCCGTTACAAGGACTACGCCACCACCGAGTACACCATCGCGAAGGCCGAGGAGCTGTACCAGCACGAGTACGCGATGGGCTTCCCCTTCCAGGAGTGGCCCGCCGGACGGCCGTCGTACACCTCACCGCTGTACGAGACCCTCCAGGCAAAGGGCGCCTCGTTCGGCGCGCGTGGCGGCTGGGAGCGACCGACCTGGTTCGACACGAACAAGGGCACACCGGCCGAGATCACCGACCACACCCTGTCCTTCTTCCGCCAGCAGACATGGCGGCCGATGGTCGAGCAGGAGTGCCACGCCGTGCGCAACGGCGTGGCCGTGCTCGACCTGCCGGGCTTCACCAAGATCGAGATCCAGGGCCCCGGTGCCGAGGCCTACCTCGACCGCCTGCTCTGCACCAAGCTGCCCAAGGTCGGCAAGGTCACCCTGTGCTACGCGCTGCTGCCCGACGGCAAGATCCTCAGCGAGTTCACGCTCAGCCGCCTCGGTGCCGATCACTTCTACGCGGTCGGCGCGGCGAGCGCCGAGTGGCACGACCTCGACGTGCTCGAGCAGGCGCTGCCGACCGACGGTTCGGTCCGCCTCACCAACGTCACCGCCGACCGGGGCTCGCTCATCGTCGTCGGCCCGCGCTCGCGCGACGTGCTGTCGCAGGTCACGTCGTCGCCGCTCGACAACGCGTCGTTCCCGTGGCTCGGCATCCGCGACATCGACACCGCGTGGGGCCCGGTCCGCGCCATGCGCGTCAACTACGTCGGCGAGCTCGGCTGGGAACTCCATGCCGAGAACCACCAGATGAAGGGCCTCTACGAGGCGATCTGGGCCGCCGGCACGGCACACGGCATCCGCGACTTCGGCATCTACGCCGTCGACAGCCTCCGCCTCGACAAGTGCTACCGCGGCTGGAAGGGCGACCTCGAGATCGGCTTCTCGCCGTTCGACGCCTCGCTCGACCGCTTCGTCGACCTGACCAAGCCGTCGTTCGTCGGCAAGGACGCCCTCGTCGCCGAGAAGGCGGCTGGTTCGCCGTGGCGTTTCGTCAGCATGACCCTCGACGAGGACGGCGACGCCGACGCCCCGGCGCTGTCGTCGATCTTCGACGGCGAGGAGCGCATCGGTCTGGTCACCTCGGCCGGCTGGAGTTTCACCCTCGGCAAGAGCATCTGCATCGGCTACGTGCGTCCGCAGTACGAGACGCCGGGCACCAAGGTCGAGGTCCTGATCTACGGCAACCGCGTCACCGCCACGGTCGGCGCCGAGCCGCTGTACGACCCGACCAACGCACGCATGCGGGCCTGAGCCCGCTCTCGACGACACGGACCCGACGACCCAGATCAGAGCGAGGCCGCTGCCTCACCCGCGTGGTACGAGCTGCGGGTGAGGGGGCTGG
>JBMSSR010000302.1:0-2554 GCA_049424465.1 Ilumatobacteraceae bacterium | reverse complement strand
CAGCAGCCGGAGCGCGGGGGCGACGCCCAGCAGTGACGCCGCGGTGAGGGCAGCAAGACTGTTCATCACGTTGAAGTGGCCGCCGATGCCGACGCGAACACGGACCCCTCGCCACGTGTACTCGTGCGAGGTCGGCGTGACGGCCACGTCGTCGATGTCGTGGCTGCTGAAGCAGTTGGTCACGATCGGTGCACCGTCGGCGAGCAGCCGGCCGTGTGGGTCGTCGCAGTTCGACAGACCCCGCTCCGTCAGTTCGGGCGTGAAGAGGGACGCCTTAGCCGCGAAGTATCGCTCGAGGGTGCCGTGCAGATCGAGGTGGTCACGACCGAGGTTCGTGAAGACCGACAGGGTGAATCGGCACCCGTCGACACGGTGCAGCGCGAGGGCGTGCGACGACACCTCCATGACCACGCTCGACATGCCCGCGTCGCGGAAGTCGGCCAGCACCTGCTGCAGCTCGGGCGCCTCGGGCGTGGTGTGACGGCCGGTCAGTGTGCCGATGACTCCGGTCGGTCGTCCTGCGTGGCGCAGGATGGACGCGAGCAGTGTCGTCGTGGTCGTCTTGCCGTTCGTGCCGGTGACGCCGACGACCTGCATCGAGCGAGACGGGTGTCCGTGGAATGCAGCAGCGAGAAGCGCCGTGCTCCGGCGTGTGTCGTCGCTGAGGACCTGCGGCACGGCGAGTGGCAGCGGACGCGCGACGAGCAGTGCCACCGCACCTGCGGCCACCGCCGCGGCGGCATAGTCGTGACCGTCGTGTGACCCGCCGGTGATGCAGCAGAAGAGCGCACCCTGCGCCACGCGACGAGAGTCAGCCGTCACGCCGGAGACAGCGACGTCGAGGTCCGCCGCGTCGACGCGACGCACCGACGCCGCGACGTCCGGGTCGGCCAGCAGCGCGCCGAGCGTGGTACCCATCGCTGTCACCGACCGGCGCAGCCGGTGTCACCTGCGGGCGGGGCGATGGCCAGTTCGTGGATGGCGGCACGGGCCAACTGGGCGAACAGCGGCGCGGCCGCCTTGCCGCCGAAGCGGTCGTTCGACGTCGGGTCGGGCTCGTCGATGGTGACCAGGATCGTCACCCGTGGCGACTCCGCCGGGAAGAACCCGACGAACGACGCGCGGTAGAGCCGGCTGGCGGCGTCGCCGTAGCCACCGTCCTGCACCTTGTACGCGGTACCTGTCTTGCCGGCGACCGACATCTCGTCGATTCGCGCGTCCCTGCCGGTGCCGTCGCACACGACATCGCGCATCAGGCCTGTCATCACGGTGGCACTCTCGGTGCTGATGACGCGATGCGTCGGCGACGAGTCGGCCTCGTCGATCGTGCCGTACGGATCGATGGTCGCGGCGAGCAGGCGTGGTGCGACGTACACACCGCCATTGGCGACGACGTTGACGGCTGCCGCGAGCTGGAGCGAGCTGGCGGTATAGCCGTACCCGTAGCTGATGGTCGCCGGCTCGGCGCCCTGCCACTCGGACGAGTCCTTGATGATGCCGGCCGCCTCGTCGGGGAAGCCGATCGGCGTCCGCTCGCCGAAGCCGAACTTGGACAGGTAGTCACCGAGGCCGTCGTTGCCCACCTGCTCGGAGAAGAGCAGCGTGCCGATGTTGGACGAGTGCACGATGATGTCGCGCAATGACATCCGCTCGGTGCCGTGGTCCTCGGCGTCGCGGATCGTCTGCTCCCACTGGGTGTTGGCGTTGAACACCATCGACCCCGGCACGTCGATCGACGTGTCGGGCGTGGCGACACCGCTGTCGACGACCGCTGCGAGGCTGAACACCTTGGCGACCGATCCGGGCTCGAATGCCTCGACGGCAGCGAGGTTCGCCGACGACACCTCGACGACGTCGTTGTCGTCACGCGTCACGTTCGCCATCGCGTAGATGTCGCCGGTGGTGCTGTCCATCACCACGACCGTGCCGCCATTGGCCTTCAGTTCTTCGACGCGCACGCGCAGTGCCGTCTCGACCTGGAACTGCAGCGAGCGGTCGATCGTGAGCACGAGGTCGGTGCCCGGCGTCGGCTCGACCGTGGTGGACCCGCCGCCCGGCAGCGAGCGCCCCTTGCGGTCGCGCTCGCGGATGCGCTCGCCGTCGACGCCCTGGAGGATGTCCTCGTACTGCTTCTCGAGCCCGGCGATGCCCTCGCCGTCGATGTTGGTGAGGCCGAGGACGCTGCGTCCCACCTCACCCGTCGGCATGATGCGCTTCTCCTCCGTCAGCACGTCGACACCGTCGAGGTCGAGCGACATCACGACCGCCGCCAGTTCGTCGTCGATCTGACGAGCCACGTACACGAAGGCCTTGTCCTTGGCCGAGAACTTGTCGACGAGCGACTGCTGCCGCTCGGGGCTCAGGCCGAGCACGGCCGCGAGCGATGCGGCGGTACCGACCGGATCGGTCACGAGGCGCGGATCGGCGTACACCGTGCTGGACGGGACGCTGAGCGCGAGCTCGCCGCCGTCCCTCGCGAAGATGGTGCCGCGCTTGGCGACGAGCACCGACTGGCTGACGCGCTGGGCGCGGCCGTCGGCGATGAGCAAGCAGA
>JBMSSR010000301.1:0-2603 GCA_049424465.1 Ilumatobacteraceae bacterium | reverse complement strand
TGAGCAGGTTGCTGGCGGCCATGTGGGCGCCGGACTGGCAGTAGCCGCACTGCGGCACCTGCTCGGTGATCCATGCCTGCTGCAGTTTGTTGGTGAGGTCGGGCGAGAGACCCTCGACCGTCACGACGTTCTTGCCGGCGGCGTTCTTGGCGTCGTAGTCGCACGACCGCTCGAGCACGCCGTTGACCAGCACGCTGCATGCCTTGCACTGCGTGATGCCGCAGCCGTACTTGGTACCGGTGAGGCCGACGACATCGCGCAACAGCCACAGCAGGGGCAACCCGCTGTCGGCCGTGACGGTGTACGACGTGCCGTTCACCTTCAGTGTGTAGGTGACGTTCTCAGCCACGTGGATCCTCTTCTCCCGCTCGTTGACGAACTGTTACGTAGAGTCTCGGCTCGAAGTCCCCTTGCCTCAAGCGACTTTGGTCCCAACTCGTCCAAGAATCGCCCAAGTTTCCATCACCCGGTGTGGGATTGCGGCAGGCCGTGGTGGTGCGGCACCGAGCGTGGTCGGATGCCGTCCTCGACACACCGCGTGCAGTTGCTGGACGCGACAAGGGCGCCGCCGCAGCGAGTGCGACGGCGCCCTGACGTCGATCCGGGGTCAGTTGGTGGTGCGCTGCCCGATCGTCGCGACCAACTCGAGCTGCTCGCCGTCGCGGATGACGGTGAACGTCACCCTCGTACCGGGAGTGGTGTCGCGGATGCATGCGACCAGAGCGCCGCGGCCCGAGATCGCGCGGTCGTCAGCGGCAATGACGATGTCGCCGATCTCCAGCCCTGCCTTGTCGGCCGGCGATCCGGCGCTGACATCGGCGATCACGGCACCGGCGCCGCCGTCGGACCGCTCGTCGATGCCGACGCCGAGGAAGCCCTCGAGGATCGGCTGGCCCGCCGCCTGCTGGCGGAGCTGGTCGAGTTCGAAGAGCAGTTCGCGGGCAGAGATGGCGAACCCGACGTTGCTCGCAGCCGACATGCCGCCACCGGTGGCGACGGCAGTGTTGATGCCGACCACTTCTCCGCGGGCGTTCACCAGCGGACCCCCAGAGTTGCCGGACGAGATTGCTGCGTCGGTCTGCACGAGGCCGTCGAGCGCTCCGTTGTCGGTGACCATCGTGCGGTCGAGTGCCGACACCACGCCGGCGGTCACGGTGGCCCCACCGTCGAGGCCGAGTGCGAACCCGATGGCCACCACAGGGTCACCGACTGCGATGTCAGTGGGCTCGGCGATCGTCGCAGGTGTGACGTCGACGCCATCGAGCTTGAGCAGCGCGAGGTCGTTGTTGGGGTCGGCCGCCAGCACCTTCACCACTCGCGGCTCGGTCTCGCCGGGCAGCCGTACCCGTACCTCGTCGGCATCGGCGACCACATGGTTGTTCGTCATGATCTCGCCATCGCTGGTGATGACGACGCCGCTGCCGAGGCCGAGCTCGCGTCCACCGGCCATCGAGATCACGGTGACGACGCTCGCGCCGACCTTCCGTGCGATGGCGCCGACGTCGAGGCCGCGGCCTCGCAGGGCCTCGTAGGTGGCGGCCAGGGTGTCCCGCACCGGCGGCCCCGGCGGCAGGAGGGGCAGTTCGTCGGCATGGCGGCGGCGCAGTCGCTGCACGAAGCGCGACCGTCCGGCCAGGCCGGGGGTCATAATTCCTGCCACTTGCTGTGTTTCCATGAACGACTCGCCAACGCCCTCTCGCTGGTTACGGGCGCTTTCCCTCACCGCTGCCACCCTCTGGTGGCTGCTCGTGGCCCTGTGGCTGGCGCTGGCGCTGGCCTGGGGGGCGTTGCACGGCTGGATTGTGCCGCGTGTGGACGATTGGCGCCCGACCCTGGAGCGGGAAGCCTCGCGGGTCTTGGGGGTGCCCGTGCGCATCGGCGCGATCAGCGCCCGCAGCGATGCCCTCACTACCTCCTTCGAGCTGTCCGAGGTGGTTCTGCTCGACGCCCAGTCCCGCGAGGCCCTGCGCCTGCCGCGGGTGGTGGTGGCGCTCTCGCCCCGCTCCCTGCTCGACCTGGGCTTTGAGCAGCTCTATATCGAAGGCCCCGAGCTGGCGGTGCGGCGCGATACCGCGGGCCGCCTGTGGGTGGCTGGCCTGGACGTGTCGCGCGGCGGCGGTGACCAGGGCCAGGTGGCCGACTGGTTCTTCCGTCAAAAGGAAGTGGTGGTGCAAGGCGGCACCCTGCGCTGGATCGACGAGCAGCGCGGCGCCCCGCCCCTGGCCCTGGTCGACCTGCGCTTCGTCGCCCGCAACGGCGCCCGCAGCCACGCCCTGCGCCTGGACGCCCGCCCACCCGCCGACTGGGGCGGCGCCTTCACCCTGATGGGGCAGATGCACTCGCCACTCCTGTCCCAGCACCCGGGTCGCTGGCAGGACTGGGAGGGCGTGCTGCACGCCGATTTCGCCGCCCTCGACCTCGCGCGATTGCGTCCCTATGCCGATGTCGGGGTCGACCTGCGCAGCGGCCAGGGCCGGGTGCGCGCCTGGGCCGACCTCGACCGCGGCCGGCTGATGGGAGGCCAGGCCGACGTGGACCTGCGACGGGTCGACGCCCTGATGGTGGCCGGCAAACCCGCGCTGGCCCTGGCCTCGCTGTCGGGG
>JBMSSR010000300.1:0-2612 GCA_049424465.1 Ilumatobacteraceae bacterium | reverse complement strand
CTTCGCCGCCGCCTTCTTCGCCGGCGCCTTCGCGGCAGGCGACTTCTTGGCGGCGCGGCGCGCCTTGACGACCTGGCCGCCGACGAACAGCGTCGTGTCGACGAGACGGTTCGAGTAGCCCCACTCGTTGTCGTACCACGCCAGGACCTTCACCATCTTGCCCATGCTCGCCGTGAGGCCGGCGTCGAAGATGCTGCTGTGCGGGTCGGTGACGATGTCGCTCGACACGATGGGGTCCTCGGTGTAGCGCAGGATGCCCTTCAGCGGGCCGGACGCCGCTGCCTTGAACGCGGCGTTGATCTCGGCGACCGTCGCGGCCTTCTTCAGGTTGGCCGTGAAGTCGACGATGCTGCCGGTCGGCACCGGCACGCGCAGCGACGTACCGTCGAGCTTGCCCTTCATGCTGGCCAGCACGAGGCTGGTCGCGCGTGCGGCGCCGGTGCTGGTCGGGACGATGTTGATGGCGGCACCGCGAGCGCGGCGCAGGTCCTTGTGCGGACCGTCGACGAGCTGCTGGTCGCCGGTGTAGGCGTGCACCGTCTGCATGAGGCCCTGCTCGACGCCGAACGCGTCGTCGAGCACCTTGACGAGCGGCACGAAGCAGTTCGTGGTGCAGCTCGCGTTCGAGATGACCTTCTGCTTGTCGACGTTGAAGTCGTGATGGTTGACGCCGTACACGAACGTGGCGTCGGCACCGTCGCACGGGGCAGAGACGATGACGAGCGGTGCGCCACCCTCGAGGTGGTAGGCGGCCTTGTCACGGGCCGTGAAGATGCCCGTGCTCTCGATGACGACGTCGACGCCGAGGTCGCCCCACGGCAGCGCCTTGGGATCGCGCTCGCTGAGGACGCGGATCTCGTCGCCGTCGACGACGATGCTCGACGTGCCGACCTTGACCTTGCCGTCGAATCGTCCGAGGACCGAGTCGTACTTGAGCAGGTGGGCCATGGTCTCGATCGACCCGAGGTCGTTGACGGCCACGATGTCGATGGCGGCATTGCGCTGCTTGGCGGCGCGGAGGAAGTTGCGGCCGATGCGACCAAAGCCGTTGATGCCGACGCGAACCGTCATGACAGGGTCCTTTCAGGGAAGGGATGGGGCGACCGGCTGCGACGATACCAAGGCGGCAACGACCGACCCACGGGCTTTGGACCCACACGTCGCCGAGCGACCACGACGAAATGGTCAGCGAGACAGGTCTCGGTGGCCGGTGCGCACTGCGTACCCACGGTCGCGCAACCGGCGCGCCAGGTCCTCGGTGACGGCGACGCTGCGGTGACGGCCACCGGTACAGCCGATCGCGACCGTCAGGTACGTCCGGCCCTCGGCCTCGTACTGCGGCAGCAACGTCGACATGAGGTCCTCGAACCGGTCGAGGAAATCGCTCGCGGGAGCGCGCTCGAGGACGAAGTCACGCACCGCCGGGTCGTGGCCGGTCAGTGGGCGAAGGCCCTCGTCCCAGTGCGGGTTGGGCAGGAAGCGCACGTCGATGACGATGTCGGCATCCATGGGAAGACCGTGCTTGTAGCCGAAGCTCTCGATCGCGAGCTGCAGGCGCTGCACGTCGTCGACGACGTCGAACGCCGCGAGCAGCTTGGCCTTGAGCTGGTGGACGTTGAGGTCGGACGTGTCGATGACCAGGTCGGCAGCAGACTTCACCGGTTCGAGCTGGCCGCGCTCGAGCTCGATCGCGGCGACGAGGCCATCGGCCTCACCGTCGAGCGGGTGCTTGCGGCGGGTGGCGTCATAGCGCTTGACCAGTACCGATGTGGACGAGTCGAGATACAGCAGACGAACGCGGTGACCGGCAGCGCGCAGCGCGGCGACCCGCGGCAGCAGCTCGACGTGCTGGCGACCGGCCACCAGTGCGAGGCGGTCGATCCCGCTGCCCGGCTTGCTCACCAGTTCGACGATCGTGTCGACCAGTTCGGTCGGCAGGTTGTCGATCACGTACCACCCGACGTCCTCGAGCACCGCGGCGGCACCCGACCGGCCGGCACCCGAGAGCCCGGTGATGAGCAGGATGTCGGCCATCAGCGTGATCGTAGAACGCTCACACCTTGCGGGTGCGCAGGTAGAGCAGGCGCGGCACGGTGGCTGCCTGCGCATATTCCTCGGCCTTGGCGAGGAACCCCGACGGCGGGGCCGGCTCCTCCATCCGCTCGACCAGCAGCCCATGGTCGGCCAGCGTGTTGAAGTAGCGGCTGAGCGGCCGGTGGATGAACGGGATGAACACACCCTTCTCCACCTGCTCGATCGTCTCGTCCTCGATGAGGTACGGCCCGATGCGCCAGTACTGCTCCGGGGGATCGAGCACTTGGTCGTCGATCCAGCCGCTGTTCGGGGTCTGGAGCAGCGGATGGTTGAGGAAGAAGGCGAAGCGGCCTCCCGGACGCAGCACGCGGGACACCTCGGCAATCGCGGAGTCCACATCGCGGATGTGCTCGAACACGAGGCAGGCGACGACCGCGTCGAACGTGCCGTCCGGGGTCCACATCGCGGCGGTGGCCTCGGCCGAGCCGCTGTCGACGTTGGGCCCGTACTGCGCGGTCAGCTGGATCAGCTCCATCTAATCCTCGAGCAGGCGGACGCGGGCGGCGAAGATCGGAAGA
>JBMSSR010000299.1:0-2622 GCA_049424465.1 Ilumatobacteraceae bacterium | reverse complement strand
CCGGGTACACCGAAAACAATTCCTTCCGATTCGGGGTTGACGATCGAACACCAGTTCGATATTCTCTCCCCCATGTCCACCCGTCCCACCCCCGCCGCCACGTCGGCGCCCCACGGGGACGGGCAGTCGGTCGCCGCCATGGTGTCGGGCTCGAATCGCCGGGTGGCCACCGTGCTCGACGGGCTCGAGGCAGCCCTCGCCGACATCGAGAGCCTCGACCTGTCGCTGC
The DNA here is from genome assembly GCA_049424465.1 of Ilumatobacteraceae bacterium. Lineage (GTDB taxonomy): Bacteria > Actinomycetota > Acidimicrobiia > Acidimicrobiales > Ilumatobacteraceae > UBA668. Next base: position 2,393 of record JBMSSR010000299.1, on the reverse strand, counting down.
TCTCGCGCCAGGCTCTTGCTCAGCTCGTCGTGCGGCTGCAGCGCTTCGCCGATCGTCAGGCCGCCTGCCAGGCGCGGGTGATGGGTGAGGCCGACCGCGCCGGCGTCTGGTCGTCGGGCGGGTCTCGCTCGATGGCCGGCTGGCTGGCCGACCAGACCAACGGCTCGTACGGCCGAGCCGTCGAGATGATGCGCCTCGCCGATGCCTTCGACGCCGCACCCCGCCTTGCCTCGCAGGTGCAGACCGGTGCCATCAGCGCCGCCACCGCGGTCACGCTGCACAGCGCCATCGTCAGCCCGCCCGCCGGCGCCGATGCCGCCGCGGTCGAGTCGTTGCTCGACGCGTGCACGGGCGTGTCGCCCCGCGACGCCAAGACCGTCGTCGAGCAGTGGAAGGCCGAACACGCCCCCCTCACGCCCCAGGACGTGGCCGAGCGAGCCTTCGCACAGCGATCGGTCCGCTTCTCGCAGCCCCATGACGGGCTCGTCACCACCACGGCCGTCCTGCCCACCGACGACGCCGACCAGCTGCGCAAGCTGCTGGGCGCGCTGGGCGAGGCCCCCACCGCCGACAACGGGCTCACCACCGAGCAGAGCGCCGCCGACGGCCTGCTCGCCCTCATCGCCCTCGGTCAGCGCACCGACACCACCGCCGGCCGCGGTGGCGCCACGCTGCTCGTCACCATCGACATCGAGTCGTTCTCCGGGGCCACCGACACGCCCGGTGTCACCGAGTTCGGCAACCCCGTGCCCGCCCACGTCGTGCGCCGCCTCGCCGACAACGCCGTCATCCACCGCGTCGTCACCGCCGGCAGCGTCGTGCTCGACGTCGGTCGCGGTCGCCGCCTCGCCACCGACGCCCAGTTCACCGCACTCGTCGCCCGCGACGGCGGCTGCCGGGTCCACGGATGCCACACCCCCGCCGCATGGTGCGAGGTCGACCACATCCGTGCATGGGAGGACGGTGGCGCCACCGACCTCGGCAATCTGTGGCTGCTGTGCGGCCACCACCACCGCCTCAAGCACCGGCCCGGCGTGCAGGTCATCGGCAGTGGTCACTCGCTCTCACTACTCACACCCGACGGCACCACGTTGTCCTGCGCCCCGCGACCACGACGACGAACCCAGGCGGCGGCCTGACGCCCGTGATCTTCCCCACTGCCAGTCAGCACCGAGCAACGACCACGTTCATCACCGGCTGACACCAGACGAGATCACGGGAGAGGGCCCCTTCGCGGCCCTCACTGCCGCGTCCGTACGCCGAGTGGGCATCGACCGAACGTCGAGCAGACACCGACCGGTCGGCCCACGCCTGCACCACCGCGTCCGCAGCACGTCAGCAGCACGTCTGCAGCACGGCACCTCGAGCTGTGTCCGGACGACCCCAGTCATCGCCTCGGCGGTGCGGTTCGATGCAGCACGTGTCACGTCGTGGCACGTCGTGGCACGCGTCTCGTGACGTCGGACGGACACCACACGCCCAACACACACGCCCAGCGCACACGCCAACCACACACGCAAACCACACACGCCCACATGAAAGGCGCACCCATGAGATTCCAGCGCTCCAACCCCCGCACGTTCCTCCTCGCACCCTGCACCGGACTCGTGCTCGTGCTGTCGCTCGGCGCCCTCACCGGCTGCGGCGACGACGACAACCCCTCCGACACGACCACGCCCGCGTCCTCCACCGACGTCACGACGTCGACGGCCCCCACTGGCAGCACGGGAGTCACCGAGACCACGGCAGCGCTCGCCAATCCGGCCAGCGAGCTGTGCATCCACAGCGGCGGCACGATCGAGATCGTCGACGAGGCCGGCGGCCAGGTGGCGTACTGCACGCTGCCCGACGGCACCCGCTTCGAGGAGTGGGACTACTTCCGCATGATGGCGTCGACCACCACGATGGCCCCCTGACGCCGCCGTCCTGGGCGTCGTCGCAACCCTCGTCACCGTTGCCACCCTTGCCAGTGCGACGCGGTCCGCCTGACGCGCAACCCCCGCGCACCTCGAACTCAGTGCGACTCGAACTCAGCGTTCCTCGGACAGTGCTGCCGTCAGCAGCAGCGCCGCGAGCACACCCAACGAGATGGTCCACGCCGGGCCCAGCACGGCGAACACCGCCACCTCGACAGCGACGATGCCGCCGATGACCCACGGCAATCGCCGACGCACGTCGCGGCCGTTCACCGACGCCCCCGATCGCCGCATCGCACACTCGTGTGCCGCGTGCACCACCGCTGTGGCGTCGTCGACGAGCCGGTAGCGAATGCCGCGTTCGTTGACACTGGTAACAGTGTGTCAGCAGATCAAAGGTTCGGCAAAAATTGAGCAAACTTTCACGTTTGCCCGACCACGAGCCGACGAACGGTCCGAGTTCGACACGCTCGCGTC
>JBMSSR010000298.1:0-2685 GCA_049424465.1 Ilumatobacteraceae bacterium | reverse complement strand
GTGTGGCGTGCGCAGCGATGTTCCGCATCGACCAGCTCGGACTGGTGAGGTCCGCGCTCGGCGATGTCGGCGCCGCCGAGATGATCGGCCAGGTCGTCGCGACCGTCCGCCACTGCCTGCCCCCGCGCAGCGACCTCGGCCGCACCGACGAGGGCTTCGTCGCGATGTTCGACGCAGCCGACGAGGTCGAGGTCGATCGCGTCATCTCCGCGATCGGCGACGCCATCCGCCAGCCGGTCACGACGCGAGGACGAACGATGCGGGTCACCGCCTCGATCGGGTTCACGTCGGTCGACACCGCTCGCGCCGACACGCCGCCACCGGCCGACCTCGCCGCCCGCGCCGAGACCGCGCTGCGCGACGCCGCCAGCCGCGGCGGCAACCGTGTGGTCGCCTTCGGCGCGCACACCGGTGCTGCTGCAGAGGCGACCGTGCGGCTCTGGAACGAGCTGCGCACCGCCATCCAGTACCGGCAGATGGAGGTGTGGTTCCAGCCGATCGTCAACCTCACCACCCGTCACCCCGTCGCCGCCGAGGCGCTCTCGCGCTGGCACCATCCGCAGCTCGGCGACGTGTCGCCCGACGAGTTCATCCCCTCCGCCGAGCGAAACTCCGAGATCCTCAACATCGGGGCCTTCGTCCACGACCGCGCCACGCAGGTCAGTCGGGCACTGCGCACCGACACCACCACTCGCCTGCCCAATTTCACGCTGTGCATCAACGTTGCCGCCGAGGAACTGGCGTGGCCACATTTCGCCGCCAGTCTGCTCAACCGCATCACCTCCAACGACGCCCGTCCCGACTGGTTCAGCCTCGAGATCGCCGAGCGGTCACTCGACCTCGACGACCGCGTCGTGCGCGACAACATGACGGCGCTCGCGTCGGCCGGACTCGTGCTCACGCTCGACGGCTTCGGGCGCAGCATGGCGGTGCTGCCACAGCTGATCGACCTCGGTATCCGCCGCGCGAAGGTCGACCGCTCGATGGTTGCGCAGCTGATGACCGACCGTCGCGTCGAGCGCGTCATCGCGTCGATGGTGCAGCTCGCCGTGGCGCTGGGGCTCGACACCATCGCAACGGGCGTCGAGACCGAGGAGCAGGCGCTGCTGCTCGCCCACCTCGGCTGCCGGTCGGGACAAGGCTTCCTCTTCTCGCCAGCGGTGCCCGAGACCGACCTGGCCCGCGTGCTGCGCGACCTGTCCACTCGCTGACGCCGGCTCGACGGCTAGCGGAGCCTGATCGCGACCTCGTTGGCCAGCAGCCGACCGCCACGGGTGAGGCGGACGCGACCGTCCTCGACGACGACGAGCGGCGCGAGTTCGGCGAGGTCGCCGTCCTCGAACGCAGCGGCCGGCACGCCGTCGCGCATGCGCAGCGCCAGCTGGAGACCCTCGATGCGGCGGGTGTCGTCGTCGAGGGACTCGCCGGACGACTCTGCCGACAGACCCAGCTCGACGGCGTCGATGTAGCGCTCAGGAGTACGCACGTTCCACCACCGACGACCCGCACGATGGCTGTGCGCGGCGCTGCCGAACCCGGCGTAGTCGCCCTGCTGCCAGTACAGCACGTTGTGCCGGCACTCCTCGCCGGGCATCGCCCAGTTGCTGACCTCGTAGTTCGAGAGCCCCGCTCGCTCGAGCAACTCGTCCGCCATCTCGTACTTGTCGGCCAGATCGTCATCGTCGGGATGGCGTTCGGGCTGTGCGGCGAGCGGAGTGCCCCCCTCGACCGTCAACGCGTACGCCGACACGTGCGACGGCTCGAGCAGCAGCGCCTGCTCGAGCGTCGAGCGCCAGTCGTGCAGCGACTCGCCAACCGCGCCGTAGATGAGGTCGAGGTTGATACGCCTGATGCCGGCGTCGCGCATCGCTCGGACCGCAGTGCCGACATTGGTCGGTGTGTGGTGTCGGCCGAGCGATGCCAGCACGTGCGGCACCATCGACTGCACACCGATGCTCACCCGATCGACGCCCGCCGACGCATAGTGCGCCGCGAGGTCGTCGGTGACGTCATCGGGATTGCACTCGACGGTCACCTCGGCACCGGGCGCCCGGCGGATGACACGCAGCACGTCGGCGAGTGCCGCCGCGTCCACCGCAGTCGGCGTGCCACCGCCGACGAAGACACTCGTCGCCGGCGGTAGGTCAGCACGCTCGATGTCGCGCCGCAGCGCCTCGAGGTACGTCCCCTGCAGGTGGTCTCGGTCGGTGAAGGTGGCGAAGGCGCAATAGTCGCAACGACGCGAGCAGAACGGGATGTGGACGTAGACGCCGAAGTGATCGGTCACGGGATCACGTGTCCGTCGACCGCCCGGTGACGGTCACGGACGGTAGAGCAGGTCGAGCGCGTCGAGACGCTGGCCGACCTGGTCGACCGGGACATCGAGCATCGCTGCGATCGCCCGTGTGTCGTCGCCACGAACGGTGATGACCTTGCCGTTGAAGTCCTGGCGCTGCACCTGGATCATCTTCAGGAAGCGGACGAGCATCTCGAAGGGCTGACCGCTGAGCTGGCTGAGCTTGAGCAGGTCGACTGCCAGCTTCTTGTTCGCCGCAGCAGCCTCGCCCTCGGCGACCGGGTGCACTTCCTCACGGGGCAGAAGCTGGTCGACCGGCACGCTGTAGAACTTGGCGAGGCGCTCGAGGCGGGGCACCGAGATCGCTCGCTCGCCACGCTCGTACGCGC
>JBMSSR010000297.1:0-2697 GCA_049424465.1 Ilumatobacteraceae bacterium | reverse complement strand
GGGGCCCCCGGGCGGCGTGGGCCCACGACTCGACGGCGACCCGCCCGGCGACCCATGTGTGCTGCGGTTCCGCGAGGCGGTGGCGGGCGGGGCCGTGCCGTTCGGCGTGCAGGGCACCGAGAATGCGTGGTGCCTCGACGGCGGTCGCACCATCGGCTGGGAGATGGCGCGTCACATGGAGGAGGCCGAGGTCGGCCCGCCGCTGGACCGTGTGTTCGTGCAGGTCGGTGGCGGCGCGTTCGCCGCGTGCCTCGCCGCAGGGTTCCGCATGAGCGGCATCACGCCGCGGCTGCACGCCGTCCAGACCGACGCGTGCGCGCCGCTCGAGCGCGCCTGGACCCGCTGTGCATCCGTCGGTGGTGTGCGCGCCGCAGCGGCCTACTGGGACGCGTGCATGTGGCCGTGGGAGCGCGGCGGCGCCACTGCCGCCGACGGCATCCTCGACGACGAGACCTACGACTGGCTGCCGGTGGTCGAGGCGATGGACGACGGCCACGGGGCGCCGGTCGTGGTGGGCGAGCAGCACGTGCTCGACGCCAACGAGATGGCGCGGCATGTCGCCGGGGTCGACGCCAGCCACACCGGCTCGGCCGGTCTCGCCGGCCTGCTGGCGATGCGACCCGAGTTGCGCGACGACGAGCGTGTCGCCGTCGTGCTCAGCGGCATCCGTCGCTGACGTCGGTGGGTGCACCGTCCTCCGCCGTGCGGTGCCTGCCATGATGCGGCGGTGACCTCCTCCCGCCCCAACGTGCTCGTCGTCATGTACGACCAGCTCACCCCCGGCTTCCTCGGCTGCTACGGCAACGAGGTGGCACAGTCACCCACCATCGACCGGCTCGCGTCGGAGGGTGTGGTCTTCGACGCGGCGTACACCAACAGCCCGCTGTGCACGCCGGCCCGCTACTGCATGATGACGGGCCAGCTCCCGTCGACCACACACGGGTACGACAACGCTGCGTACCTGGCCAGCACGATCCCCACGTTCGCCCACTACCTGCGTGCCTCGGGATACCGCACGGTGCTGAGCGGCAAGATGCACTTCGTCGGTCCCGACCAGTTGCACGGCTTCGAGGAGCGCCGCACCACCGACATCTACCCGGCCGACTTCGGCTGGACACCCGACTGGCGTGCGCCCGACGAGCGCATCGACTGGTGGTACCACAACATGGACAGCGTCACGAACGCCGGTACGGCCGAGGTGACCAACCAGCTGCTGTTCGACGACGAGGTCGGCTACCACGCCCAGCGCGCGCTGCACGACCTCGCCCGCGCCGGCGACGACCGGCCGTGGCTGCTCGTCGCGAGCTTCACCCATCCCCACGACCCGTACGTCACGCGCCGCGAATACTGGGACCGCTACGAGGGCGTCGACATCCCGTTGCCGGTCACCTCGGCCACCGACGTCGACGATGACCCCCACACCGTGCGCCTGCGTGGCGTGTCGGCGATGGGCCGCAGCACCATCACCGACGAGCACGTCCGCAACGCCCGCCGCGCGTACCTCGGCAACATCTCGTACGTCGACGACTGGACCGAGCGACTCGTCGGCTCGCTGTCGACGCTCGGCCTCGCCGACGACACGGTCGTCGTGCTGCTCGCCGACCACGGCGACATGCTTGGCGAGCGCGGCCTCTGGTACAAGATGAACTACTTCGAGGGATCGAGCCGCATCCCCCTGGTGGTGCACTCGCCCTCTCGCTTCGCCCCGCGCCGCGTGTCGGCACCCGTGTCGCTGGTCGACGTGCTGCCCACCCTTGCCGACCTCGCCGGCGTGCCCGGTGACGACGTGGTCATGCCGTTGGCCGGGCGGTCGCTGCTGCCGCTGTGCCGCGGTGACGAGCCCGCCGATGGTGCCGGTCGCGAGGTGATCGGCGAGTACATGGCCGAGGGTGCAGTGGCGCCGATCGTGATGATCCGCCGCGGGACGGTGAAGTTCGTGCACTGCCCGGCCGACCCCGACCAGCTGTACGACCTCGCCACCGACCCTCACGAGCGCGTCAACCTCGTCGGTGACGCAGCATGGGCCGACACCGTGGCGGCGTTGCGTGCCGAGGTCGCGCGGCGGTGGGACCTCGACGCGCTGCACGCCGACGTGCTCGCCGACCAGGCGCGCCGTCGACTGGTGTCGACCGCGCTGCGCACGGGCCGCTTCGTGCCGTGGGACTACACGCCGGCCCGCGACGCGTCGTCCGAGTACATGCGCAACCACCTCGACCTCAACGACGTCGAGCGCAACGCCCGCTGGCCGCGCTGAAGGTTCGCGCGGTCACATCGCTGGCCAACGGGCCTACGAGGGCAGCACCTCGTGCAGGCGTCCGTCGGCGACGTCGTACACGTAGCCGCGGATGTGGTCCTTGTAGCGGACGAACGGGCTGTGCTGCAGCCGGTTGATGCTCTGGCGCACGTCGACGAACGGGTCGGTGAAGCACTCGAGCGCCCACCACGGCTTGATGCCCACCTCGGCCTCGATCTCGGCCTTGAAGGCGTCCTCGGTGACGGTCTGCAGCCCGCAGTTGGTGTGGTGGATGAGGATGATCTCCTGCGTGCCGAGCAGTCGCTGCGACAGCACGAGCGAGCGGATGACGTCGTCGGTCACGACGCCACCGGCGTTGCGGATGACGTGTGCGTCGCCATGGGCCAGACCGAGCATCTGGAAGATGTCCATGCGGCTGTCCATGCAGGCGACGATCGCCAGGT
>JBMSSR010000296.1:0-2699 GCA_049424465.1 Ilumatobacteraceae bacterium | reverse complement strand
CCCAGGACCGCAGTCGCGGGGAGCCCCCGGCCCGGGGGGTGGGCGCGGGCGGCGGCGAACAGCACGGGGGCGGCGTCGCGCACCGAGACCTCGACCGCGAAGCCCGGTGCCGGCCCGGTGAGGTCGGCGGCGCCGGTGTCGGACGGCGCGAGCCGGGCCCCGACGACGTTGGGGCGCAGCACCATCAGCGTCTCGCCGAGCACGACCGGGTCGTGGACGACGAGTCCGGCCGGCACCAGCACCAGCCAGCGGAGCGCGAAGCGGTGGTAGGTGCGCCACAGCACTGCGCCGGCTGCCAGCGCGACGACGGCGACGGCGGCGCCGGCGAGGCGTTGGTCTGCTGCCACCACCAGACTCGTCGCCGTCACGAGCAGCGCCCACAGGCACCACGTCGCACCGATCGCGATCGTGGCTGCGGCCGGCACGCGCAGGGGCAGTCGGCGTTCGTGGCCGTATGCGGACGCCTGCACCATTGCCTCGCCGAACTCCGCGGAAAGCGCGACGGCACAGGCGGCGGCGAGGCACACCACCGCCGCGCACGCAGCGAGTGACGTGCCCGTCGACGCGTCCTCCGACGACGACGTGCTGACGAGCAGTGCGGCGACGGACGGCAACAGGGCAGGTGCGACGGCGCGTATGGCCGTGAGCGCGAGACATCCCGGCACGACGAGCGCGACGAGCACTGCACCGACGATGGCCCACCACGCGACCGCGAGCGTGCCGCTCCCGGCGAGGTGCTCGGCACCGTCGAGCGCGATCGCCGTCGACACGGCGGATGCCACCCACAGCACCCGGGTGGCCCACAGCGCGGTGGGCGGGCTGAGCCACGTCATTGCACCAGCATGGCGCACGACGGTGCGGCGGACACCGTTTGCGGCCACGTCCCGGGCTGCGGTGCTCGGCTGCCCAGTGCGGCAGATGTGGCCGTTCCGGTTTGGTCCGGACGATGCGATGGGTGCGAGGATGCCGTCACCCGTGGGGCGGGTGGAACGGCGTCAGTGACGCCAACGACCTCACAGGAACCACACCGCCGTGACGACGACCTTCGACATCGACAGCGGCAGCGTCACCGGTATCGGTGGCCTGCCGCACCGCAACGCCGCCGATGCGGCGCGGTTCTCGCTGCGCCACATGGACATCCCGGCGGTGCCGACCCTGCCGCGCCGCAGCCCGGCGGAGGGTGCGGTCGCCCAGGCGATGGTGGGCCTGCAGGGCATCACCGTGGGGCAGTACGGCAGCATCGCGGTCGACGTGCAACAGCTCGATCCGCTCGCGCCGATCGTCACCGACCTGCGGCAGGACGCCTACCTCGGGTTCCGCACGTTCCTGTCCCTTGCGCCGGAGGTCCGGCCCGACGTGCGTGCAGTGAAGTGGCAGTTCATCGGCCCGGTCACGTTCGGCCTCGCGCTCGTGCGCGCGGGCGTGTCGACCACCGAGGCGTTCGAGCTGGCGGTCCGGGTGGTGCGTACCCGGCTGCAGCACCTGCACGACGAGGTCGCGGTGGCCCTGCCCGATGCCCGCCAGTTGGTCTTCATCGAGGAGCCTGCGCTCGCGGACCTGATGGACCCGGGCTTCCCGATCGCGCCCGACGTGGCGATCGACCTCGTGTCGGGTGCGCTCGCTGCTGCCGAGACACACGCCATGGCCGGCCTGCACGTGTGCGGCGTGGCCGACGTGCCCTCGCAGCTGGCCGCGGGACCGGGCATCGTGTCGATGCCGGTGCACCCCGACATCGTCCAGGCGGCCGGGTACCTCGTCACGTACATGGAACGCGGCGGACGGATCGCGTGGGGTGCAGTGTCGACCACCGGTCCGGTCGCCACGTCAGCCGACCGCCCGTGGCGCGAGCTCAGCGCCGTCTGGTGCCAGTTGGTCGAGCGTGGCGTCGATCCGGTGCTGCTGCGACGGCAGGCGGTCATCACTCCCGAGTGTGGGCTCGCCAGCCACACGCCGTCCGTCGCCGAGCGCGTGTTCCGCCTCGCGTCCGAGGTCGGCGGCCGCGTGCGCGACCAGGCATCGGCGTCGCGCTGGACGCTCGGCGCCTGAGCAGCGGTCGCGCACCGAGGGCGTAGGTTGGGCGACGTGAACGCCGCCCGTCGACCCGCCGATCGAGCCGCCGATCCCACCCCGCCGCGGGCCGACCTGCGCATCGCCGAGCTCCGCGAGCTCATCCGGTACCACAACGAGCGCTACTACGCACACGACGCGCCCGAGGTCTCCGACGCCGAGTACGACGACATGGTCCGCGAGCTCCGGCGTCTCGAGGACGAGCACCCCGAACTCGCCGATGGCGAGAGCCCGACGGCGCAGGTCGGTGCAGGCGCGCTCGCCGAGGCGTTCTCGCCGGTCACCCATCGGGTGCCGATGACCAGCCTCGACAACGCGATGGACGTCGACGAACTCGCGGCGTGGGGCGACCGCGTGGCCCGCGGTCTCGACGGCTCGGCAGTGCAGTACGTGTGCGAGCTGAAGATCGACGGCCTCGCGATGAGCCTGCGGTACGAGGATGGTCGGCTCGTGCAGGCCGCGACCCGCGGTGACGGCCGGGTGGGCGAGGACGTGACGGCGAACGTCGCCACCATCGCTGCGGTCCCCGGCGTGCTCGTCGGTGCTCCGCCGGTGCTCGAGGTGCGCGGCGAGGTGTACATGCCGATCGCGTCGTTCGAACGACTGCGCGCCGCCAAGGAGGCCGAGAACGC
>JBMSSR010000295.1:0-2730 GCA_049424465.1 Ilumatobacteraceae bacterium | reverse complement strand
GAACGCCGGCATACTCGCGTGCGGGAGTTGCCCGAGCCAGATGGTGCGGTCGGCCACACCGATGCGTTCGGCACGCGCGGCGAGCTCTGGGCGGATGTCGCCATCACCCGCAATCGCGAGGTGGACCCCCTCCAGCCGCGCCACGGCGTCGAGCGCGACGTCGAGCCCGTGCCAGGGACGCAGGCTCCCGCTGAAGCCGACGATCGGCACGTCGAGCGGGAGCCCCAACGACTGTCGCGCCGAGTCACGATTCGGGAGGTGCTCGAACAACTGCCGGTCGACGCCATTCGGGACCACGTCGACCGATCGACCGCAGCGGGCCGCCACGCGACCGGCGAGCTCGTCACTCACCGCGAGCCGGAGGTCTGCCCGTCCGAGCACCGTCGACTCACGACGCCGTGCGAGCCGACCGAGCCGCAGCGAGCGCCAGTCGGACTCCTCCTCGCTGAGCAACGCGTTGATCTCGAGCGCGTGCAGCGCGCCCGTCGTCGCCGCGAGTCGGAGACCGGCCGTGCCGAAGAGCGACAGTCGCTCGTAGATGACGTCCGGCTGGAACTCGCGCACCACCTCGACGGCGCGCGCGGTGAGCCGGCGGCAGAACGCAAGCTTGCGCAGTTCGCGCCGCAGCCCCTGTGACCGCCCCGGATGGGGGAGCAGCACGGGGCGCATGCCTGTCGGCGGCGCGCCGTGCCCAGCGACACCGACGAGCAGCACCTCGTTGCCGAGACCGACGAAGGCGCGCGAGATCGCGTCGAGGTGGATCGAGGCGCCCTTCGTGCCCGGCACGCGCACCCCGAGGTCGCTGCACAGCACGACGATCCTCATCTCGGGGCACCGGCAGCATCGAAGACCTCACGGAGCTGGCGGACCGTGCGGGACGGATCATGCCGCTCTGCGACGAGTTCGCGAGCCGCTGCGCCGAGCCCGGCGGCAAGGCCGGGGTCGCCGTGCAGCCTGGCGACCGCGGCGGCGAGGGCTGCCGGGTCGTCGGGTGCGACGAGCAGTCCGGTTCGCTCGTGCTGGACCACCTCGGAGATCCCGACGATGTCCGTCGAGATCACCGGCAGACCGCGTGCCATCGCCTCGAGGATCACCGTCGGCAGTCCGTCGCGATCGCCGTCACCATCGATGCGGCACGGCAGGACGACCATCGAGCAGCGGCCGTACGCGGCTGCGACCTCGTGCGAGTCGCTCGAGCCAGCGAAGTGGACGGCCTCGCCCAGCCCCAACGACTCCGCAAGGCTGACGAGATCCGCTCTCAGCGGGCCGTCGCCGACGACCTCCACACGGATGGGCACACCCGACTCGACGAGCAGTGCGCACGCGCGCAGCAACGTGTCGATCCCCTTCTTCGGCACGAGCCGCGCGACGCAGAGCACCGGCCCGCCGGCGGTGGGCACGACTCGTTCCTCGACCGGCATGCCGTTGCAGATGCGGTGGATGTCGAGACCGGGAACGTGCTCGCGCAGGTGACGGGCGTTGTAGTCCGAGATCGTCACGACCGACCGGACACCGTCGAGACGACCACGGAGCCGCGGCGCATTGTCGGCGTGGAAGATGTCCTTGGCATGCGCAGTGACCGAGACCGGGAGCCCAGCGAGCGCACCCGCATCCCGCGCCACCTCGACCGCCGCGGTGACGAAGTGCGCGTGCAGGTGCCGGGCGCGACACCGCTGTGCCTCCCGCGCCACGATGCCCGCCTGGACGAACCGCTTCCACGTGCCGTCGCGTCGCGCGCGAGCCGCAGTCCGCGCCCACGTACGCGGACGCCGAACGACGAGCCGCGCGTGCTGCACCAGCACCTTCGGTTCGCGCAGGCGCGGCGACCGCGGAACTCGGCGGACCGGCGCCCTCAGCCGGTCGAGTTCGGCGTGGCGCGGCCCTGACTCGGGTGGGAGCAGTGATGCGACGACCACCCGCTCGCCGTCTGCCTCGAGGCCGAGCAGCTCGCGGAGGATGAATGTCTCGCTGAGTCGTGGGAACCGTTTCAGGACGTACAGCACCGGTCGCTGCGCCGACTCGAGCTGCGCCGTCACCACAGCCGTCCCTCGGACTCGGTGGCGACGGTCGCCGTGGTGGGTGCCGGCACCACCGCCGGCCGACCCGCCGGCGGCCCCTGCTGCATCTCGACCATGCGGGCGAACGTCCCCTTCGCCCGGCGGAGGCTCTCGTGCGTCCCCTGCTCGACGAGCTGACCGTGGTCGAGTACCAGGATGCGGTCGGCGTTGCGGACCGTCGAGAGCCGATGCGCGATGACGACCGTCGTGCGGCCCTCGGTGAGACGGTTGAGTGCCTCGACGACCAGCGCCTCCGACGCCGCGTCGAGCGCGCTCGTGGGCTCGTCGAGGATCAGGATCGGCGCGTCACGGAGCAGTGCACGCGCGATCGCCACACGCTGACGCTGTCCTCCCGAGAGCGTTGCACCCCGCTCGCCCACCGGTGTGTCGAGGCCCAGCGGCAACCGGTCCGAGAACTCGTCGACGAGTGCCAGCTCTGCAGCACGCCTGATCGACGCGTCGGTTGCACCGCCCCACCCGAACGCGATGTTCTCGGCGAGCGTGCCGCGGAACAGCACGGTCTCCTGCAACACCATTGCGATCTGGCTGCGCAGCGACGCCAGCGTGAGGTCACGGATGTCGTAGCCGTCGACGCGCACGGCACCGTCGGTCGGATCGAACAGCCGCGGGATGAGCGACACGAGGGTGGTTTTCCCGGCCCCGGTCGGACCGC
>JBMSSR010000294.1:0-2766 GCA_049424465.1 Ilumatobacteraceae bacterium | reverse complement strand
ACTGGTGTTCGATCGTCAACCCCGAATCGGAAGGAATTGTTTTCGGTGTACCCGGGCGGGCGTGCCACGTTGCCGTGCTGCCGCTGCGTCGCGATGCGGCGCGCCGAACGGGTGCCGGCACGCGGCGCGCACTGGCGTCGCGTCGAGGTGCGGCGCCTTCCGCGGGTCGGCCGCCGAGCTCGGCCACCGGGGCGACCACTGCGGCGGCCGGGCGCGGATGCCGCCACAGCCCGGCGCAGCGCGGTCGCTGCGGGGCCTCGACCATGGCCGCAGCGTGAGTGTCGCCGAGCGAGCAGGCGCGACGGGCCGATCGGCGGCGTGCAGCAGTCACGCTGACCGACGGCGCGGCCGACGAAGGATGCGGTCTGGTCTGCGTCGTCGGCAGCGGGCGTGTGAACACGTCAGGTGATGTGCGCTCGAGTCGCCGCACGTGTCGACGTGCACTCCTCCTGGTCACTCTCAAAAGATCGGATAATCTGATTTCGTGGCTGACGTTCCTGCAACCGAGATTTCTGCGACCGATGCGTCTCGTCGGTTCGCCGACCTGCTGGACGCGGTCGAGCACCGTGGCGAGTCGTTCACCATCGTGCGTCGCGGCAAGGTGGTGGCCCAGTTGCAGCCGTCGTCGCCGGTGTCGGGGGCGTCGGTGAAGCGGCTGCTGCGTTCGTGTCGGGTGGATGCCGCATGGGGCGCCGAGGTCGCCGAGCTGCGGTCCGAGCAGTCGGTGCAGGAGCGGTTCTGACTGCGACGCTGCTCGACACGACGGTGCTGGTTGCGGCCGAGCGGGCAGGAGTCGATCTCGACGAGCTCATCCTCGACGACGACGAGCCGGCGATCGCGGCGATCACGGTTGCCGAACTGGGTGTGGGCGTGCAGTTGGCGATCGGGCGGCGTCGAGCGAGCCGCCAGGCATTCGTCGATCTGGTGCTGGGTGCGCTGCCGGTGGTGCCGTACGACCTGTCAGTGGCCGCGGCGCACTCGTCGTTGCTCGTGGCGTCGCGGACGGCGGGCCGTCCGCGCGGTGCGCACGACCTGGTGATCGCGGCGACGGCACGTGCGACGAATCGGGTCGTCGTGACGCTCGATCACCGCGGCTTCATCGACCTGCCCGGCGTGATGGTGCGCTGAACGCGGGCTCGCGTCGACGTGCTCGTCAGCGTGTCGACTGATCGAGCGGTGCGGTGCGCTCGACTGCTGGTGGTGCACGCGTGGCGGTGGCCGAGACAGTCGGCCCGACGGCGACCAGCCGGTCGCGGCTGCGGCGAGTGTGACGGTGGGCGAGACGGCGGCTCGGGTGGTGGCGCGTGGTGTCACGCCGCGGGCTCTGCGCGGCGGGTGGCGCGCAGGGTGTACGAGGCGGGGAGGCGGTCCTTGCCGTCGGGCAGCCAGTACTCGCCGTCGTCGTCGGCGACCATCCAGCCGGTCGCGTTCCACGGCACCGATCGGTGTTCCTCGAACAGGGTGATGTCGAGGCCGGCGTCCCACAGCGCGTTGAAGATCTCGGCGAGACCATGGTTGAACTGGACGGTCTCGGGCGAGGCGAGCTCGCCGTCGTGGGCGACGTAGGTGGTGGGCTCGGCGAAGCGTGTGCCGTCGGCGACCTCGAAGTACGGGAACTCGACGACGAGCAGGTGATCGGGGCGCGGGTCGCACAGGGACCACAGCACGGGGTGGCCCTCGCGGATGAACAGCTGGCCGCCGGGTCGCAACAGTGTGGCGACCGTGCGTGCCCACGCGCGGATGTCGGGCAGCCAGCACAGTGCGCCGATGCCGGTGTAGACGAGGTCGAAGCGGTGCGCGCCGAGTGCGGTCACGGCGTCGTACACGTCGGCGGCGACGTAGGTGATGTCGGCGCCGCAGTCGACGGCGAGTCGGCGCGCGACCTCGAGTGCAGGCTCGGAGAAGTCGAGGCCGGTCACACTGCGCGCGCCCAGTCGAGCGAGCGACAGCGTGTCGGTGCCGAGGTGGCACTGCAGGTGGACGACGTCGAGGCCGTTCAGGCTGCCGAGTCGGGGCAGGTCGTAGCGGACGGTGTCGGAGAGGAGCGTGGGGTCGGTGCGGTAACGGTCGAGCCTGTAGCCGTGCTCGTGGAACGGGACTCGGCTGTCCCAGTTGGCGCGGTTGATCCGCAGCGCGTCGTGGTGGGCGTCGTGCATGTCCTCATCATCCCGCGCAGCCGTCGACGTCGGGCGTCTCCCTGCGCCGTGCGACGAGCGGCGAGTCGGGCGTCAGCCGCCGAGGCGTCGGATGCGGCGCTTGCCGGCGCGCTTGGCCCAGTTCTTGGTGGGGCGCCAGCCGTGGTGCTCGTTGGTGTGCGTGGCACCGACGACGAACTCCCAGCCGGGGCCGCGCCGTCGTATGTCGAGCCAGAACCTGGTGCCGCCGTCACCGCTGTTGCCGCCCGGGGGAGGCTGCGGTGCGCCGTTGCCTGAATGTGTCGTCATGGTTCCTCCGCCAAGGACCACCGGCCCGCCAGCCGGTTCCTTTCAGTGTACGAAGCAGTGCCGACACGCGCACGACGGGACTCGCCACATTGACTCGCCACTGCGCGCAACGCGCGGCCGCGCCGTGCCGGCCTACGCCAGCGTCGTGCGCATCCACTCGACGGTGGCGCGCAGGCCCTCGTCGAACGGCACCGGTGCCAGCGTGGGGAAGAGGGTGCGCAGCAGCGTGGTGTCGGCCTGGCTGTGGGGCACGTCGCCGGGGCGAGTGTCGGTGTGTACGCGCTGCACCTGCGTGCCGAGGACGTGCTCGAGCAGCTCGATG
>JBMSSR010000293.1:0-2769 GCA_049424465.1 Ilumatobacteraceae bacterium | reverse complement strand
GGTACTCGGCGATGAGCATCGACACGCCGTGCAAGCCCCTGGTGTCGGTGCTGATGTCGGGCCACCCGGGCCTGGTGCCGGTGATCGATGACCGGCACTGCACGTTGTCGATGTTCATCGGTTGCAACCCCGTGGTCAGCCACGGGCACATGAATGGCCTTCCCGACCCGGTCGTCCGGCTGCGCGGGCTCGCGACTGCGCCGCGGGAACTGTGGGTCATCGACACGCGGCTGACCGAGTCGAGCCGCCTCGCGACCCGGGCGTTGATGCCGAGACCGGGCACCGACTTCGCCGTTCTCGCGTACCTCGTGCGCGAACTGCTGCGCGGTGGTGGCTGCGATCGGCAGTACCTCGCCGACCACGTGCACGACGACGACCTGCGGATGCTCGACGCGCTGCTCGAGGAGTGGACGGTCGAGCGGGCGAGCGAGGTCACGGGCTGCTCGATGGCAGACCTGCACGATCTCGTGGCGGCGGTGCGGCGCCACGGTCGGGTGGCGGCGCAGACCGGTACCGGCACCACGATGTCGGCCGCGGCGAACGTGACCGAGTGGCTGGTGTGGGTGTTGCACATCGTCACCGGCTCGTACGACGCGCCGGGCGGCATGTGGTTCCACCCCGGGTTCCTCCGCCAGGTGCACGCCGACGTCCAGCCGCAGTACGAGGAGCCGACACCGAGGCCGGGGCCCGCGAGCCGACCCGAGCTGCAGGTGTGGGGCGACGAGTACCCGTGCTCGGCACTCGTCGACGAGGTCGAGGCGGGCAACCTGCGGGTGCTGGTCGTGTTCGGCGGCAATCCCATGACGGCCTTCCCGAACACCGACCGGCTGCGCCGCGCGCTCGCGACGCTCGACGCACTGATCGTGCTCGATGTCATCGACACCGAGACGACCGAGGTCGCCACGCACGTCCTGCCCACCAAGGGTCAGCTCGAGCGAGCCGACCTGCCGTACTTCTACGACCAGTTCAATCTCGACTTCTCGACGCAGTTCTCACCCGCGTTCGTGCCGCCCATCGGCGAGTCCCAGAGCATGTGGTGGATCGCCGCACGGCTCGCCGAGCAACTCGGTGTGTCGGTGTTGCCACCGTCGTTGTCGACCGCCTCGAGCGACATCGACGTCCTCGCCATGCTTGCTGACCGGGCTGCCGCGCCGTTCGAGCAGATCCAGCGCGACCGTTATGTCGCCGGGTCTCCCGTGTACGGCTGGGTGCGCGAGCGCGTGCTGCCCGGCGGTCGATGGAGGCTCGCCCCGGCCGAGTTCGTCGGCCAGTTGCAGCAGTGGCAGGAACTCGTACCGTCTGCGGGCCTGTCGGTCACGAGTCGGCGCCAGCTCGGCCGCCTCAACTCGCAACACCCTCAGTCCGCCGGCCACACGCCCGAGAGTGCGGTCGCAGTGGTGCACCCGGAGACCGGCGCGCGCAATGGCCTCGCCGAGGGTGACCCGGTGACGGTGACCAGCCCGTTCGGCTCGATGCGCACGATGGGTCGCTTCAGTGTCGACGTGCATCCCGACAGCGTGTCGCTGCCCCATGGCTGGCGCGACGCGAACGTGTCGCTGCTGACGTCCGAGCAGCAGGTCGACCCGCTCACGGGGATGGTCGTCCAGACCGCAGTTCCCGTGACGCTGCACCGCAACGGGGTGTGACGACAGTGCTCAACCGGTCGGTGGGGACTCGGTGTCGTGCATCGTCGCTGCAAGACCGACTGTTACGTTTCCCCCGATGAGCACGAACGCACGTGACACGACGCCGACGGTTGGCCTGATCGGCCTCGGCAACCTCGGCAACCCGATGGCGCTGAGCCTGCTGGACAACGACTACCGGCTGGTGGTGCACAGCCTGTCGAAGGCCGAGGCCGAGAACCTGCTGGCGAGGGGAGCAGTGTGGGCGGACTCTGTCGCCGAGGTCGGCGCCCAGAGCGATGTCGTCATCACGGTGCTGCCCGGTCCGGCGCAGGTGCGCCAGATCATGATCGGCGACGGTGGCGCGCTCGAGCACATGCGCGCCGGCAGCACCTTCATCGACATGAGCACGTCGTCGGTCGAGGTGGCCAACGAGGTGAAGGCGCTGGCCGACCCTCGCGGTGTGTCGGTGATGGAGGC
Organism: Ilumatobacteraceae bacterium; assembly: GCA_049424465.1. Lineage (GTDB taxonomy): Bacteria > Actinomycetota > Acidimicrobiia > Acidimicrobiales > Ilumatobacteraceae > UBA668. The sequence continues at coordinate 667 of JBMSSR010000293.1, read as the reverse complement.
GCCGGTGTCGTTCCTCGCCAAGGCACCGATCGGTTCGTCGAGGACGTCGGCGTCGCTGCAGATCTTCGTCGGCGGTTCGCGCGACCTGTTCGACCAGCACCTGCCGCTGTTCCGTGCGCTCGGCGGGATGCCCGACCAGATCTATTACGCAGGCCCCAACGGCTCGGGCTACGCGATCAAGGTGCTGCTCAACCTGCTGTGGTTCGTCTACGCCACGGGTACGTCAGAGGTGCTCGCGGTCGCGTCGCGGCTGGGCCTGGACCTGCGTGTCGTGCAGCAGGCGCTGTGCGCGTCGCCGACGCAGTCCAACTTCCTGCAGTACGACATCAACGGGGTGTTCGAGCGCGGCGACTACGACGAGGGGTTCACCCTCGACCTGGTGTGCAAGGACATCCAGCTGGGCGTCGCACTCGGTGCGGCCACCGGCATCGACACCCAGGTCGCCCGCGTCGTCGAGCAGATCCACCAGCGCGCCCTGCAGCAGTACGGCCCCAAGTCGGGTGAGATGTCGGTCGTGAAGCTGTTCGAGGCCGCCTCTGGCGGCGACTGGCGCTCTCCGGCGCCGTAGGTGGGTCGAGCGCACCGCGCATTGGCGAAGAGCGACGACGCAGCACCAAGTCGGTCGCTGGCGGCGACACGGGCCTCCTCTCGCGTCGCAAGCGGACGG
>JBMSSR010000292.1:0-2795 GCA_049424465.1 Ilumatobacteraceae bacterium | reverse complement strand
ACGGGGCGGCGCACGAGTGGGCCGGCAGCCACGACGAAGCCCTGCACCAGCTGCTCCCAGATGGTGTCGCGTGGCACGTGCCGACGGGCGGCTACTTCGTGTGGCTCACCCTGCCCGACGGCCTCGACGGTGCGGCGGTGCGCCGTCTCGGCCACGACGAGCGGGTCGACGTGCGACAGGGTGCCCTGTTCTCCACGACGGGCGGCCTCGCCCGCAACCTGCGGCTCAGCTTCGCCCACTACCCCGCCGCCGGCCTCGCCGAGGGCGTGACCCGTCTCGGTCGCGCTGTGCGCACTGCGCTCTCGTAGCATCGCCGTCGATGGACTTCTCCTGGACCCCCGAACAGCAGGCGCTGCGTGCCGAAGCCGCTGCGGTCGCCGCGGACGCGGTCGCCCGGTACGGCCGGGCGAACGACTCGTGGATCAACGGCTTCTCCAAGGAGTTCTCGCGCGAGCTGGGCGCACGCGGGTGGATCGGCATGACGTGGCGCGACAACCCCTACAGCGGCGCGCCACGCCCGGCCATCGACCGGCTCATCGTCGGCGAGGAGATGATCAAGGCCGGCGCCCCGATCGGCGCGTCGTGGTTCGCCGACCGGCAGATGGGCCCTGCCCTCCTCGCCTACGGCACGCCCGACCAGCAGGCCGAGTTCCTGCCCGACATCGTCGCCGGCGCCTCGACGTGGTGCATCGGGATGAGCGAGCCGAACGCCGGCAGCGACCTCGCCGGCCTGAAGACCAGTGCGGTGCTCGAGGGCGAGACGTGGCGCATCAACGGCCAGAAGATCTGGACCAGCTTCGGTGAGGTCGCCGACTACTGCTACCTCATCTGCCGCACCCGCCAGGACGGTCCGCCGCACCAGGGCATCAGCGAGATCATCGTGCCGATGTCGACCCCCGGCATCGAGGTACGGCCCATCAAGGACATGACCACCAATCGCCACTTCTGCGAGGTGTTCTTCACCGACGTCGTCGTCCCTGCCGCGAACCTCGTCGGCACCGAGGGCAACGCGTTCAAGCAGACGATGGTGCAGCTCGAGCACGAGCGCGGCGGCATCGACCGCCTCGTCAGCAACGACGCGCTGTACCGCATCGCTGTCGAGCGCGCCGACCGGACCGACCCGATTGTCCGGCAGGAGATCGCAGCACTCGAGATCGGCTACCGCATCGGGCGCATCCTCGTGGTGCGCGAGGTGCTCAAGCAGGCGCCGGCCGGCTTCAGCGCCGCCACGAAGTGTTTCTGCACCGAGCACGAGTCCCGCGTCAGCGACTTCGTCGCACGGGTCCTGGGCCCCGAGGCAACGCTGTGGGACGACGTCACGCGCGGCCTTGCCTACGCACCGGGCTACACGATCATGGGTGGCACGTCGAACGTGATGCGCAACATCCTCGGCGAGCGCGTCCTCGGTCTGCCTCGCTGACGGCGACGACTGCGCCCCCGGTCACGACCTGCCGAGGCTGACCAGGACGAGCGCCGCACCGGCGGCAGCGAGGCCGTACGCCTTCGACCTGGTGATCTGCTCCTTGTCGACCACCGACGCGAGCGCCACCGTGCTGGCCGGGTACAGCGACGACACTGCGGCGACGAGCGACATCATCCCCTGGCGCACCGCCTCGAGGTACAGCGCATTGGCGGCCATGTCGAACGCGCCGGCGAGCACCGCGACACCGATCGACCCCCGGTCGGCGGCAGGTCGGACCCGGCGGACGCCGATGAGCACCAGCAGCATCGGCACGGACGCCAGGCGGGCGATGAGCAGCGGCCACGTCCCTGACGCAGCGTCGGCACGATCGAGGGCGACGAACAGCGAGCCGAAGCACCCGCCGACCGCAGCAGCGAGGACGACGATGCGCAACGGCGTCGCTCGATCGCGACGCGACACGGCACCGCTGACCAGCGCGATGGCCACGACCGCCGCAGCGATACCCGCGAGTGCGAGCGCAGTCGGCCGCTCGCCGGTGGCCAACCCGACCGCGACCGGCACGATCACCCCGACCACCGCCGTGACGGGGGCGACGACGGACACCTCGCCGTTGGCGAGCCCGTAGTACAGGCCGGCGATGCCGAGCGCGCCCACCATGCCGCCACCGGCACTCCACCACCACGTCGCGGCACCTGGCGCGCCGATGCCCGAGCCGAGGGTGACGGCGGCCACGATGACGAGGCTGACCGCCTGGCCCACGGCGGCGACGAGGAGGCTCGCCTGGCGACGTGCAGCCCGCCCCCCACACCAGTCGCCGACGCCGTACACGAGAGCGGACGCGAACCCGAGGAGCACTGCCATTCGCCCGAGGCTACGGCCGTCCAGCCATGCGCTGCGGGGAACTGGTGGGCGTAGCCGGACTCGAACCGGAGACCTCCACCGTGTCAAGGTGGCGCTCTAACCAACTGAGCTATACGCCCGCTCGTTGCAGGCCCCGGATGGTAGCAAGAGGTGGCGCACCTTCCCCACCTTCGACACCGCCACCTGTCAGAATCAGGAGTGCACGGGTTCGGCGTGGCCGGGACGTGTCGGGCTCGTGCCCGTTCGAGGACGAAGGTGGTGACGGGTGCAGCGACCGGGTCGACGGCGGCGCGACAACGACGAGGCACAGGACGACGAGAACGTCGACCGCACGCTTCCCGACGACCTGCTCGGCGACGTCATCGAGTCGACTGCGACCCTGGTGGCGGTCATCGGCTCGGACGGATGCGTCGTCACCGCCAACTCGTCGTTCCGTGCTGCGTTCGCGAGCGGTGGCGACCCGCCCGGTCGTCGCCTCGAGGCCCTCTCCCGCCTCACCACCCCCCCGGCC
>JBMSSR010000291.1:0-2832 GCA_049424465.1 Ilumatobacteraceae bacterium | reverse complement strand
TACGGCATCCCCGAGTTCAAGATGGAGAAGCGTCACCTCGATCGTCGCATCGAGCAGATGGAGGCCGAGGGCACCGAGTTCCGCACCAACGCAACGGTTGGTGCCGGCGTCGATGTCGAGGTGCTGCTCGCGTCGTTCGACGCGCTGGTGCTGGCGTGCGGCGCGACCCAGTGGCGCGACCTCGACGTGCCGGGCCGCGACCTGGTCGGTGTGTACCAGGCGATGGAGTTCCTGCCGCCCGCCAACAAGGTGCAGCTGGGTGACCTCGACGCGTCGCCGATCGACGTCGCCGGCAAGCACGTGGTGATCATCGGTGGTGGCGACACCGGTGCCGACTGCCTGGGCACGGCGCACCGCCAGGGCGCAGCGTCGGTGACGCAGCTCGAGATCATGCCGCAGCCGCCGCAGGACCGTGCCACTGGCAACCCGTGGCCGCAGTTCGCAATGGTCTACAAGGTGACGTCTGCGCACGAGGAGGGCGGTGAGCGCCTGTACAGCGTGAACACTGAACGGTTCCTCGACGACGGTGCGGGCAACGTGCGCGCCGTCCTCGTGCACGAGGTGCAGATGGTCAACGGTCGGTTCGAGAAGGTCGAGGGAACCGAGCGCGAACTGCCCGCCGACGCCGTGTTCCTCGCGCTCGGATTCGTCGGGCCCGAGAAGGGCTCGTGGCTCGAGCAGCTCGGCGTCGGTCTCGACGAGCGCGGCAACGTCGCCCGCGATGTGCGCTACATGACACGGGTGCCGGGCGTGTTCGTGGCCGGCGACATGGGACGTGGCCAGAGCCTCATCGTGTGGGCGATCGCCGAGGGGCGCTCGTGTGCCGCCGGCGTCGATGCCTACCTGATGGGGGAGACCGACCTGCCGCGGCCGATCGCCCCGTCCGCGCGTCCTCTCCAGTAGCACCCGGACCTACACTTCCGGCCGTGCGTCGCAAGCCCCTGTCCGTCGTGGTGGTCACCCCGCTGGTGGTCGTCCTCGGCGCTGCGGCGGTGCTCAGCGGCTGCGGTCAGGCGGCGACGGCGAGCACCTCGACGGTGCTCAACCTCGAGGGCACCAACTACGTCACGATCCCGCCGACCCCGAGCACGGTGGCGACGACCACCACACTGCCGGGGCCGTTGCTGCCCGGTCAGGTCACGACGGACATCACCCTCTACACGGTGGTGGGCGGCGACACTCGGTCGGGCGTGGCGGCGATGTACGGCATCACGCTCGAGGCACTCGACGCAGCCAACATCGACACGATCGGGTACCCGGCGTTCCTGGTGGGCATCACCATCAAGATCCCGCCGGGTGCGACCATCCCCACCACCACGATTCCGCAGCTGGTGCCCGGCGACACGATCTGCATCGCCGGCAAGTACGTGATCAAGTCGGGCGACACCCCGTCGGGGGTGGCCGACGACTTCGGGATCAGCCTCGACGACCTGTACAAGGCCAACGCCGACACGGTGGGCATGGCGTCGTTCCAGGTCGGTATCGAGATCGTGATCCCGAAGAACTCCGACGACTGCTGAGGACCGGCGGAACGCCTGCTAGCCCAGGTCGGGCCAGCGACGGCGCTGGCGCCTGCGCTGGCCGGCGCGGCCGAGCTTGCGGCGGTCGGCGAGCGCCCACTGGCGGCGCCAGCCCTGGTGATCGGGACCGGTGAGTCGCGGGTTCGACGACGATGCGGTGTTGCGGCGAGCCGTCCACCAGTCGGAGATCGCCTCGTCGCCCAGCGTCGTGACCGCCGCCTCGAGACGCGAGTTGAAGCGCCGAGTGTTCTCGTCGTCGGTGGGGACGAGCGGCGCGCCGAACACCACTGAGGTGCGGCCGCGGCGCGGTCGCCTCATGCCCTTGCCGAAGATGGGTCCGGTGCCGTCGATGAACACAGGAACGACGGGCGCCCCAGTGCGCGCCGACAGATAGGCGGCGCCACCCTTGAACTCCTGGCCCCAGCCGTCGGGCGAGCGCCCGCCCTCGGGATAGATGACGACGCTCCACCCGGTGTCGATGAGGCGACGGATGAGGTCGCTGGACGTGCGCGTGGTGACCTCGCGCTCGATCGGGATGGCGTTCAGCGCGAGTGCGGCCATCGTGCCCTTGAACCGCCGGTCGAAGAAGTAGTCGGCGGCGGCTGCGACGACGAGCTTCGACCTCCACGGCTCGGGGATCGCGGTGATGACGAGCGGCGTGTCGATGTGGCTGTGGTGGTTGGGGGCGAAGATGAGCGCGGGGGTCGGGTCGAGGTCGGTGAGGTCGGCGAGGCGGTCGGTGCCTGACACCTCGGGGCTGGCGAGCCACGTGACGAAGGCGCGCAGCGGGCCGGCGACGACCACTCGGCGCACGAGGCGGGCCGGTGTGCGGCGGGCCCACTCGGTATCGAAGTGTGCGCCGAGCGTGGGGGTGGGCTCGGGCACCTCGACGCCGCGCGGCACCGTGGGCCGGCGGTAGGGGAAGCCGAGCGTGCGCACGGGGCGCAGCGCCGCCTGCAGCGCCGAGCTCGCGGCATCGCCCACCTTGGCCATCTGCCGCAGGCGGTTCACCGGGATGGGTCGTTCACTGGCCATCGTCGCGAGGGTCGGTCTCAGTGCACGTCGGCCACGAGCAGGGCCGGCACGTGCAGATGGGTGACGGTGGGGGTGCGGCCGACGACGTCGCTCGCGATCTCGAACGCGTCGTCGAGCGTGGTCGCCGGGGTGAAGCCGAGTCGGCGTACTGCGGTGGGATCGCCGCCGACGATGATGACCTTGCCGGCCCACTGCTGGCCGTGCGCACCCCAGTACCAGGCGTAGAACGGGTGGACCCCGTGGTAGGCGTTGCCGGTGCGGTACCTGTACCGCACCG
>JBMSSR010000290.1:0-2838 GCA_049424465.1 Ilumatobacteraceae bacterium | reverse complement strand
GGGCACCCCACCCCGTTTGCGTGAGGGGGCTCAGCTGACGAGCAGGCGGGCGAGTGCGAAGTCGCTGCTGTCGCCGACGGCGTTGCCGGCGACGACGATCTTGCCGTCCGACTGCAGCGCGACGGCCTGGCCCGAGTCGTTGCCGTCGCTGAACGACAGATTGACGACGCCGTTGGGCGTGCCGTCGTCGGCGGTGCCGAACTCGTCGTCGGCCGTGCCGTCGGCCTGCAGACGGATGACGAACACGTTCGAGGTGTCGCCCGTGCTGGTGGTGGTGCCCACCGCAACGATCTTGCCGTCCGACTGCACGACGATCGAGGCGAGCGAGTCGTCACCGCTGCCGAGGGTCAGCCCGACCACACCCTCGGGCGTGCCATCGTCGGCAGACGCGCCGAACGACGTGTCGAGCGTGCCATCGTCATTCATTCGTGCAATCGCTGCATTCGAGCCATCGCTACCGCTCTGCGTGCCGGCGATGACGATCTTGCCGTCTCCCTGGATGGCGAGCGCATCGGCGCGGTCGTCACCGTCGCTGAGCGACACGCTGACCACACCATCGGGGCTGCCGTCGTCAGTACCGACGCCGAACGATGCGTCGAGCGTGCCGTCGGCGACCATGCGGGCGACGATGATGTTGGTCGACGTACCGGTCGAGTCGGTGCTCGAGCTGGTGCCGGCGATCACGATGCTGCCGTCGGCCTGCACGGCAATTGCGTTGGCCTCGTCGTCGCCGCTGCCGAGCGACAGCGTGACGACGCCGTCAGGGCTGCCGTCGTCGGTGCCGGCACCGAACGTCGAGTCGAGCGCGCCGTCAGCGGTCATCCGCGCAACGGCGATGTTGTTGCCGTCTGCGCTCGAGGCGGTACCGGCAATGAGGATCTTGCCGTCAGCCTGCACGGCGATCGCGTCGGCGGTGTCGTCACCGTCGCTGAGCGAGACGTTGACGAATCCATCGGGCGTGCCGTCGTCGGACGTGCCGAACTCGGCATCGGGCGTGCCGTCGGCCGTCAAGCGGGCGACGATGATGTTCGACGTGCCGTCGGTGCTGGTCGAGGTGCCGACGATGAGGATCTTGCCGTCGGCCTGAGCGGCGAGGCCGCGGGCCTCGTCGTTGCCGTCACCGAGGCTGAGCGTGACGGTGCCGTCAGGGCTGCCGTCGTCGCTGCCGACGCCGAACGCCGTGTCGACAGTTCCGTCGGCCGAGAAGCGCTCGACGAGCATGTTCGACGACGTGGTGCCCGAGTCGCTGCTGGTGGTGGTGCCGACGACGACGATCGAGCCGTCAGACGTGACGATCATGTCGCTCGTTGCGTCATCGCCGTCGCCGAGCGAGCGGTCGACCGTGCCCTTGTCGCCGAACGACGAGTCGAGCGAGCCGATGCCGCCCGCGTCGCTGCTGCCGCACGACGTCAGCGCCAGGCCGGCAAGTCCGGCGGCGAGGGCCGTGAACGAGCGGCCAGCGCGGCGCCGACTCGGTGAGGTGGGGAGAGCCATTGGTGTTCCTTTCGGGTGGAGTGTCCACAACGTTGACAGCGGACATGACAACTGTAACCGAGGCGGGGGCAACGGTCGGTTCTTGGCCCGGTCCGGATCCAGTGGTGCCGGTGGTCGATGTCCGATGTCGCCAAGTCGCGTTCGACTCCCCGCCTCGATCTCGGCTGGCGATCGGCCTCGGCGTCGACCAACCGGGCCGGTCCTCGCGCCCGATCGGGGGCGTGGTCCTGAACGATCGCTGCGTCCAGATGACGGCATCGCGGGGTGTCGACGGCTCACGCGCGCTCGCCTACACTTCGACAGTGAAGGGGAGTATCCCACCTCACATCCTGTCGTCATCACGACCTTCCAGGTCCGGCAGGGTGGGCCCACTGGGCTCGGGAGAGACCTTCGGCTCATCAGACCTGACCTGCCGAAGGAGTACCGACCGTGAAGTGTCCGAACTGCAACTCGACCCTCAAGCTGGCCGAGCGCCAGGGCATCGAGATCGACTACTGCGGCGAGTGCCGTGGTGTGTGGCTCGACCGTGGCGAGCTGGACAAGATCATCGAGCGGGCTGCTGCCGAGATGACGGGGCGGCGGCGCGACGACAGCGACGGCTTCTCCCGCGACTGGTCGGGCGACCGCCCGGCACCGAAACGGAAGAAGGCAACCAGCCTGCTCGGCGAGCTCTTCGACTTCTGACCGTGCGTCAGTTGTGCCGCCGGTCGAGCGGCTCGCAAGGTGTCGTGGACGCCTCGTCGACGCTGCCTGACCCGGGGTGAGGGCCCGCTCCGCAGGGTGAGCTCCGCTGCCTTGGCTGACCGACGCCGGGTGGGCTGGGCGTGTTCGAGGTGATCGTGACGGCGGGCCGGCGTGCTGCGTGTGCATCGGCACTGGGTGGCGCTCACTAGGGTCCGGTCGCGTGGCCGTCGAGTCGCAGGGGTTCTGCCGTTTCTGCATCGCGTTGTGCGGTATTCGGGTGACGACCGAGGGCGATCGCGTCGTCTCGGTGAAGGGCGACCCGCAGCACCCGGCGTCGCACGGCTACACCTGCACCAAGGGTCGCTCGCTGGGTCGCTGGCACCATCACCCCGACCGCATCCTGATGCCGCGCATGCGTGCGGGCTCGGCGTGGCGGGATGTGTCGTGGGCCGAGGTGCTCGCGGACGCGGCGGGCACGATGTGCCGCAGCATCGACCAGCACGGCGCCGACTCGGTCGGTGTCTACATCGGGACCGCAGCGTCGCTCGACGGGGCAGGGAAGTGGGCGGCCGAGCGGTTCGTCAGCGAGATCGGTTCGCGCTCGTGGTACTCGGCGATGAGCATCGACACGCCGTGCAAGCCCCTGGTGTCGGTGCTGAT
>JBMSSR010000289.1:0-2879 GCA_049424465.1 Ilumatobacteraceae bacterium | reverse complement strand
CGCCGAAGTAGTCGGCCTGCAGGTGCAGGTTGTCGCGCCACGGCGTCACGACGGGCGACCGCGCCGTCGAGCATCGCGGTGTCGAAGGTGAACGGCCCCGGGGCGAGCGGTGTCAGGCCACCCGGCACGAGCGCACGCTCGTCGAAACCATGGCGCGGGTGCCGCACGACGAACGGCAGTCGGTCGTGCCCGTCGGCACCCGCCGAGCCGACGAGCGGACTGGTTGCATCGAGCAACTCGACCAGGGGCACCACGAACGGGGTCGGCTTGTTGGTGGTGAGGTCGGCACCGTTGCACGTGATGATGAGCGCGTCACTGGGCGCGAGCACGGCGTCGAGCAGCATCTGACGGCTCTCGTGACGTGGGTGGCGCTCCCCCACACACGGGTGTCCACCGAGGATGTCGTCACCGTCGAACGAACCCGACCGCAGCGAGCCGTCGTCGAGGCCGAGGAGGCACACCACACGTGCCGGCACGCCGTGCAGCGGCACCAGCGACGTGACCGTGACGGCACCGGTGCGCAGCGACAGGCGGCCGGGGCGGTCGCTGCTCGTGCGCTCGACGACGGCGCGCAGGTCGCCGAACGACAGTGGGACGGCACAGACCGTGCCCGACGCCGCTGCAGATGCCGACTCGACGATCGCGTCGAGCGACCGGTGCAGCGCAGTGAGGCGCCACGGCTCGCGCCGGTCGGCAGCGAGGAAGTCATCGGCCGTGGCATGCAGCACGTCGACCCAGTCAGCGATCGGCCGCGCCTGCTCGGCACGGTCGTGCAGCAGCAACAGTCGCTCGAGGAAGTCGGCCAGCGTGCCGACCAGTCCGATGTCGTCGCCCCCGAGGTCGTCGAACGGCGAGAGGTCGCCCAGCGCCTGGCGCGGCGACGGTGCCGGCATCGCGACGCCGAGCAGCAGTCGGTCGACGGCGAGCCGCCACGTGCCGGCATCGATGGTGCCGGGTACGCCCCACTCGGTGCGGTGGTGCGGTTCGAGACCCCACCGCGTGCCGGTCTCGACGGCCCACGCTGCAATTCGCTCGACGTGGTCGAGCGACCAGTGGAACCGGCGGCGCACCGGCTCGTACTGCATCACGGCGAGTACGTCGGACAGCGAGGCCCGCCCAGCGACGAGACCGAGCAGCGCCTGCAGCGCACCGGCGAAGGGATCGTCGACCGTCAGCGAGCGGTCGCCGACGCGGACAGGGATCGGGAGGGCACCGCGGTCGAACACGGCCTGCACGAGCGGGGCGAAGCGCTCGAGGTCGGGGCACAGCACGTGCACCTCGTGCGGCTGCAGCGTGGGGTCGCTCGCGAACCGGTGACCGAGCGCGTCGCGCAGCACCTCGAGCTGGCGCAGCTCGCCATGGCAGGCGTGCACCTGCAGCGAGCCGTCGGTGCCGTCGAGGCCGACGATCGCTGTCGGCGCGCGGTCGGCGCGAATGCCGTCCTGCACCGCGGTGAGCAACGTGTTGGCACGCGGCGCCGGTGTCGTCACGACCGCGCGATCGTCGATCTCGGGAATGCCGTTCAGCAGCGCTCGCGCCTCGAGTGACGGCCGGCCCCACGAGCTGATGAGCGGGTGCTGGGTGTGGCTCACGAGGTCGCGGGCCCCGCGGATCTGCAGCGCGCCCGCCAGTCTGCTGTCGAGCCCGGTCCACGCTGTCGACGACGGGTGGCGGACGAACGCATGCAGTTCGCGATGGCCGTCGAGGGCACGCAGTACCGCCAGGATGCCGGGCGCGAGCGACCCGAACCCGAACAACGCGACGCGAGGCGGCAGTGACGGGCGGACCTCACCGGCACGGATGGCGGTGAGCAGGTAGGGCATCATCTCCGCCGGGCTCGAGACACCGATGCGGGCGCGAACCGCGCGCCAGACCGCCGCCTGCCACCGGTGCTCGTCCGACAGTGGCAGCAGCGAGCGGTCCTCGTGCGGCACGGCGTCGGAGTCGACGCCGTCGGCCCACAGCGTGATCATCTGCGGGCGCTGCGTGATGTAGCGGTCGAACAGGTCCGCGACGTGGCGGGCGAGCACCCACAGGCCACCCTGGTCGAGGTCGACCGGCACACCGAGCGTCGGCACGTCGCGCCGCTGGTCGTCAGCCAGGACGTCGAGCACGCTCCAGGTGAGACGATCGATGCTCCACGGGTCGCCGGCAACGTCACCCGTCGACTCGTCGCCGAGCGCCCGACCCACGAAGCGGCCCGGGTACGCGAACTCGAGGTTCGCGGCCACGCCGTCGCCGCGGCCGGGCGAGGACTCACCGAGGCGCCGGCCGAGGCCGGCGAGCACCGTGTCGGCCATCCCCATCGACGGCACGACGATCAGCTCGGGGGCGAACGGGTCGTCGACCGGGGCGCGCAGCACGTCGGCCAGTGCGTCGAGCAACGGCTCGAGACGGTCGGCGTGGTGCAGGCGGATCATGTCTCGCAGAACGTACCGAACCTCGGCGGGTGTGACGGTCGCCGGGGCCGACGTTCGCCGCCGGTCAGACGCCCATCGTCATGTCAGGTCGCGGCCGGTCACGCGGCTCACAGGCCGAGCGACTTGGCGATGATCGTCTTCATCACCTCGTTGGTACCGCCGTAGATCGAGGTGACGCGCGCGTCGGCGTAGAAGCGAGCGATCGGATACTCGAGCATGTAGCCGTACCCGCCGAAGAGCTGCAGGCACCGGTCGGTCGCCGTCTTCTGCAGGTCGGTGCACCAGTACTTGGCCTGGGCGGCCTCGGCTGCCGTGAGCGCACCGTCGTTCAGTCGCCGGACACACTCGTTGACGTAGGCGAACGCAATGTCGACTTCGGTCTTCACCTCGGCCAGGACGAACTTGGTGTGCTGGAACGACGCGATCTTCTGGCCGAACGCCGCCCGCTCCTTCACGTAT
>JBMSSR010000288.1:0-2897 GCA_049424465.1 Ilumatobacteraceae bacterium | reverse complement strand
CGCCGTCGATGGGGCACCTCGGCGCGCGCCGCTGACCGGCGCTCCGTCGCCCACCTCAGCGCGGCGACGACTCGAGCAGTTGAACGGCGTCAGCGACTGCTCGCTCGAGGCGCGCCGACATCACGTCGGCGCGTGACTCGGGGCGCTGGTTCACGGCCAGGATCGCGTCGATGCGCGGGTGCATCCAGCCGATCACCTGGAACTGGCGCAGCACGTGAAACGCGGGCAGCATCGCCTCGTCCGACGGCGAGAACTCACGTACGGTGCGATAGCCGGCGACCAGCGCGTCGCGACGCTCGGCCCGCAAGGTGGGATCGGCGATGTCGTACAGCGAGGTCGCCATGTCGTAGTGGTGCCACCCGAACGCGGCGTCGTCGAAGTCGATGACGTACGGCCGGCCGTCGTGCACGAGCACGTTGTGCGGCAGGAGGTCGGCGTGGATGAGGCCGAACGTGTGCGGTGCAGTCCCGAGGTCGCACAACATTCCCGCGAGGTACTCGCGCGCCGCATCGACCACCGGGCGCTGCTCGGCGGTGATCTCGGGCACGTCCCAGAATCGCCCCCACCACGGCGCATCGCCGAGCAGGCCGTCGAGATCGAGGCGGTGCCGCGTGAAGCGGGTGCTCGGCGTCCACCGGCTGGTGTGCTCGTGCAGCTGTGCCGTCAGCGCACCCAGGCGTCGGCACACCTCGACCCCGCTCGGCTCGAGCAGTGACGCAGCGAGCACCTCGCCGCTGACCCACTCGCTCAGCCCCACCATGCGGGACGTGCCGTCGCCCCAGGGCACCTCGGCATAGGCAGCGCCACTGCGCGTGCGCATCACCTCGGGCGTATCGATACCCGCTGCGCGCAGCGCGGTCGTCCACTCGACCTCGCTCTCGAGCTCGGGCACCGTGTGGTAGCCGGGACGGTGCACGCGTACCGCGAACGAGCGGCCGCTCACGGTGTCGGCGCGGAAGACGGCGTTCTCGCGCATCGTGACGAACTCGAGTGACACCACGTCGAGCTCCCAGTGACGCAGCGCCTGCTCGGCGCACGCGCGCACGACGAGCCGCATCTGCTCGATGTCGGCGGGTACACCGTCAGCCATGCAGGTCGCCCAGTGCGGCGCGGAACTCGGCGACGAACAGCTCGGCGTGCTCGTGGTCGAAAACGAGTGGTGGCCGAACCTTGAGCACGTTCGAGAAGGCGCCCGCGTTCGACAGCAGCATGCCGCGGTCACGCAACAGGTTCACCATGCGCACCGCGCCCGCTGCGTCGGGCTGCTTCGACTCGCGGTCGGTGACCCACTCGATGCCGATGAACAGGCCACAGCCACGCACGTCACCGGCCTGCGGCACGTCAGCGCACGCGTCGGCGAGCATCGCCAGCAGTCGACCGCCGACATCGTTCACCTGCGCCAGCAGGCCACGGTCGGTGATCTCGTCCAGCACCGCCATGCCGGCGGCCGCCTGCAGCGGACTGCCGGCGAAGGTGTTGAAGTACCGGGTACGGGACCGGAAGGTGTCCATCAGGTCGGCGCGCGCCGCACACGCAGCGAGCGGCATGCCGTTGCCCATCGGCTTGCCCATCGTGACGATGTCGGGCACCACGCCCATCTTCTCGTAGCCCCACCAGTGACCGCTGCGGCAGAAGCCGGCCTGCACCTCGTCCATGATCACCAGACCGCCTGCGGCGCGCACCATCGCCGCAGCACGCGGCAGGAAGTCGGCGGGCACGTCGGGAAGGCCTTCGTTGGCGAGGATCGAGCAGAAGATCACACCGGCCAGAGCGGTGCCCTCCGCGGCGAAGTCGTCGATCGCGCGCTGCAGCTCGGCAAGGTGGGCCTCGCACAGCTGTTCGTCGGTCGCGCCCTCGACGATCGGTCGGTAGCGCTGCGGGAACGGAATGGCGTGCACACCGGGCCTTCCACGGTGCGGTGCCCGCGTCAGACCGGCGACGAGCTCGCTGTTGCCGTGGTACGTCGCATCGGTGCAGATGAAGCCGGTGCCACCCGTGACCATGCGGGCCATGCGCATCGCCACCTCGTTCGCCTCGGTACCGCTGCACGTGAACACCACGTGCTCGATGTCGTCGTGGTGCAGCGACAGCAGCCGCTCGCCGTACTCGACGATGCGGTCGTCGAGATAGCGGGTGTGCGTCGTGTGCGTCGCGGCCTGCGCGCACAGGGCCTCGACCACACGTGGGTTGCAATGGCCGACCACGGGAATGTTGTTGTAGAGGTCGAGATAGCGGCGCCCGTCGGGGTCGAACAGCCACACGCCCTCGCCCCGCACGAGGTGCACGGGCTGCTCGTAGAAGATCGTCGAGCCAGCGCCGAAGACGGCATCACGACGGGCCAGCAGCGCAGCGGTGGTGGCAGAAGGTTCCATTCCCGAATCCTTGCCGACCGCAACGCCTGCCGACAGCCCCGGGCGTCCAGCGGGTCGTGCTCCACGTCGGCCCCGCATTCGGGTGCGCCCCACGCGATCTGGCACCATGAGGACGAGGAGTGCCGGCTCACGAGCGGGCGCCACCCACCCGACAGGAGGACCCCATGGCCGGCGGTGCACTGAAGACAGCGAGCATGGACGACTTCGACCTGCGCATGTCCGAGAAGGTGAGGCCGCTCTTCGAGGCGGTGAAGGCGTTCATCCGCGACGAGGTCGACCCCATCACCGCCGAGTTCTACCGACTCGGCGAGGGGCGGGCCGACCGCTGGAGCCACGCCCCCGGCCAGCTCGAGCTGCTCGAGCAGGCGAAGGCAACAGCACGTTCGCTCGGCCTGTGGAACTTCTTCCTGCCCAACGCCGAGACCGGTGAGGGCCTCAGCAACCTCGACTACGCGTACATCGCCGTCGAGCTCGGCAAGAACCGCCTCGCCTCCGAGTGCCTCAACTGCTCGGCCCCCGACACCG
>JBMSSR010000287.1:0-2927 GCA_049424465.1 Ilumatobacteraceae bacterium | reverse complement strand
CCACAAGCCTCCGTCGCTGGCGAACGCCTTCTGCGGCGACAGGTAGTAGACGTCGAACTCGTTTGAGTCGACCTCCATACCGCCCGCCGCTGACGTGGCATCCACCAGCACAAGGGCGTCGGGGTCGGCGCCCGCCGGGCGGGCGGTGGGCCGACGGGTGGCGGTCTGGTCGGTGCTCACGACCACCCGCCCGAGTACGAGACGAACTGTCCGGTGGTGAAACGACTGGTGCCGTCGAGGAACGGGCCGCAGAAGTGGGCGAACTCGTCGACCGTGCCGAGCCGGCCGAGCGGCACCTGGGCCTCGAGCCTGGCGCGGACCGCCGGGTCGTCGGCGCCGCTCGCGCGGCGGAACTCGGGGAAGTCCATGAAGTTGGTGCCGACGGCGTTGACCTGCACCCCGTGACGGGCCACCTCGCCGGCCACGTTGCGCACCAGGTGGTTCGCGCCGGCGCGCATGGCCGAGTAGAGCGGCGCACCCGGCGTCGGGCGCGCCCCGCTGGCACTCGTGATGACGAGTACCTGCCCGGCTCCGGCCTCGATCATCGGCGGCAGCACCGCCTGCAGGAACTGGTACGGCGCGACCATGCACCCGTCGTAGACCTTGTGCAGGTCGTCGGCGGTCGACGTCAGGAAGCGGCCGGTGACGATGACGCCCGAGAACGCCACCGCCGAGTCGAGCCGTCCGAACCGCTCGAGCGCAGCCGTCACGAGGCGGGGCGCCGCGTCGGGATGGGCGAGGTTGCGCGCACCGGTGACGACCTCGTACTCGGCACCGAGTGCGTCGAGTGCCGCCGTCGTCTCGGTGCTGGGGTCGCCGATGACGAGCCGGAAGCCACGCTGTGCGAGCAACCGCGCCAGCGGCGGGCCGACGTAGAACCCCGCGTCGGCGACGATCGCGACGGGACTGGACCCGGACGAGGAATGGGTGTCGGATGCTGCGGACGCGGACATGTCGGCCATTCGAACAAGTGACAGATGCTCTGTCAATGGGCTGACGCTCGGGCTACTGTCCGATCCATGTCGGACCGCACGCCGCGACCCATCGCCACGCCACGACTGGCGCCCGCACACTCGACGACACGTCCCGCTCGGGGACCGGACAGGACCGGTGACGTCGATGGGCGATCGACGACGAAGACTACGTCATCTCCGAGCACCGCCGCACGAACCGTTGCGTCCACCCGCCCGTCCGACCCGACGTCGGACGTCGACGCCGCACGGCTCGCCCGCGAGGCGGCCGAGCTGGCCGGTGGCGAGTCGGACGGTCGTCGTCTGCGTCGCCAGCGCAACCGCGACGCCGTGGTCACGGCGCTGCTGGACCTGTACCGAGAGGGCAACCTCGATCCGTCGGCCGAGGAGGTCGCCCAGCGGTCGGGGGTGTCGGCCCGCTCGGTGTTCCGCTATTTCGACGACGTGCGCGACCTCGCCAATGCTGCGCTCGACCGGGCGATGTTCGACGTTGCCCACCTCATCCCGATCGCCGCCGACGCCAGCGACTCGACCGACCGCAAGATCGAGGCACTGCTCGACGAGCGCCAGCAACTGTGGGAGGAGAACGCCGAGGTGCTGCTCGTGGTGCGACTGCGCGCCCCGTTCCAGCCAGCGCTCGCCGCCAGCATGGCCACCAGTCGCCAGTTCTTCCGCCAGCAGGTGGCCGACCTGTTCGCCCCGGAACTCGAGCGCGTCGCGGCAGCCGAGGGCGAGGACGCGGCGTCGAGCCTCACCACCGCCCTGCACCTGCTGTGCACGTTCGAGGCGTGGCGCATCCTGCGCGTCGACCAGGCCGCCACCGCCGACGGCGCACGCGCCGCCGTGGCGGACGGGCTGCGCCGCCTGTTGCGCGGCGTCTGAACAGCAGCACGGCGCGCCGGGTCGCCGACCCACGGGTCCGACACGTACGGTGCACGTCGACCGTCACCCGACCACCCGGGACGCCGACCCCACACAGGGAGCCACGATGAAGGTGCTGCGCACCCCCGACGAGCGGTTCACCGACCTGCCCGACTTCCCGTTCGCGCCTCACTACGTGACGGTGCCGCACGACGGTGCACCCGACGGACTGCGCGTGCACTACCTCGACGAGGGGCCGCGCGACGCCGCCCCCGTCCTGCTGGTGCACGGTGAGCCCAGTTGGAGTTTCCTCTACCGCTTCATGATCCCGACATTGGTCGCGGCGGGGCACCGCGTCGTCGCGCCGGACCTCGTCGGGTTCGGCCGCAGCGACAAGCCGGCCGACCGGGCCGACCACACCTACGCGAACCACGTGGCGTGGATGCACGCCGCGCTGTTCGACGCGCTCGACCTGCGCGACATCACGTTCTTCGGCCAGGACTGGGGTGGGCTCATCGGCCTGCGGCTCGTGACCGCACAGCCCGACCGCTTCGCGCGGCTCGTGCTGTCGAACACCGGCCTGCCCACCGGTGAGCGGCCGCCCACCGAGGCCTTCCTGGCGTGGCAGGAGTTCTCGCAGACCACGGCCGTCTTCCCCGTGGGTGTCATCGTCAACGGCGGCACGGGGCGAACGCTGTCGGCGGCCGAGGTCGCGGCGTACGACGCCCCGTTCCCCGACGACTCGTACACGGCCGGCGCGCGGGTGCTGCCGTCGTTGGTGCCCACGTCGACCGCCGACCCGGCGCACCGCGACCAGGTCGCCGCATGGGACGTGCTGTCGCGGTTCGACCGCCCCGTGCTGTGCGCGTTCAGCGACGGCGATCCGGTCACGCGCGGCGGCGAGCGGGTGTTCCTGCGCGACGTGCCGGGCACGGCCGGCCAGCCGCACACCACGGTGCCCGGCGGTCACTTCGTGCAGGAGGACAGCGGGCGCGAGTTGGCCGAGCTGATCTGCCGGTTCATCGACGCCGGCTGACGGCACGCGCCGACCGCTGCGCCGGGCCGACGACCGGGTGGCGGGGGGGGGGGGGGGGG
>JBMSSR010000286.1:0-2934 GCA_049424465.1 Ilumatobacteraceae bacterium | reverse complement strand
GAGATCGTGGCAACAGTGCGTGAACAGCGTCTGCCGGGCCCCGAGCCGCTGCGCTGGCGCCACACATCCGCGCGATCGCCTCGGCCGACAAACCGATGATCGGCCACTTCACCGACGACGACGTCGTGCTCGAGTTCCTCGCCGGTGAGCACCTCGAACGGCTCGCCGGGTTGGGCACCTCCTGCCCCGACCACTTCATCCGCACCAAGGTGCGCCCTCTGGTGCTCGACCTCGCACCCGACGCGTCGATCGAGGACTGCGTGGCGCGACTGCGGGAACTGCACACCGCGTACCGCGACGACTACCGCGGCTACTACGAGCGCAACGCCGACGCCGACTCCCCGGCGATGCGCGGTGCAGATCCGGCCATCGTGCTCGTCCCCGGCGTCGGCATGTTCTCGTTCGGCAAGGACAAGCAGACCGCACGAGTCGCCGGCGAGTTCTACGTGAACGCCATCAACGTGATGCGCGGCGCCGAGGCGATCTCGTCGTACTCCCCGATCGCCGAGGCGGAGAAGTTCCGCATCGAGTACTGGGCACTCGAGGAGGCCAAGCTGCAGCGCATGCCCAAACCTCGCTCGCATGCGGGCCGCATCGCATTCGTCACCGGCGCCGCGAGCGGCATCGGCAAGGCCATCGCCACTCGCCTCGCGGCAGAGGGTGCCTGCGTCGTGATCGCCGACCTCGACCTCGCCAAGGCCGAGGACGCGGCTGCAGCGCTCGGCAACACCGACGTCGCCGTCGGGGTGCAGGCCGACGTGTCCGACCCGCAGCAGGTGCAGGCGGCGATGGACGCCGCCGTCCTCGCGTTCGGTGGCGTGGATCTCGTCGTGAACAACGCCGGTCTCTCACTGTCGAAGTCGCTCGGCGACACCACCGCCGCCGACTGGGACCTGTTGCACGACGTGCTGGCGAAGGGCAGCTTCCTCGTCTCGCAGGCCGCGGCGAAGGCCATGGTGGCCCAAGGCCTCGGCGGCGACATCGTCTACATCTCGTCGAAGAACTCGGTGTTCGCCGGTCCGTCCAACATCGCCTACAGCGCGGCGAAGGCCGACCAGGCGCACCAGGTGCGATTGCTCGCTGCCGAGCTCGGCGAGCACGGCATCCGCGTCAACGGCATCAACCCCGACGGTGTGGTGCGCGGCAGCGGCATCTTCGCCGGCGGCTGGGGTGCGAACCGCGCCGCGGTGTACGGCGTGCCGGAGGACGAACTCGGTGCGTTCTACGCACAGCGCACGATCCTCAAGCGCGAGGTCCTGCCCGAGCACGTCGCCAACGCCGTCACCGCCATCACGTCCGCCGAGTTCAGCCACACCACCGGGCTCCACGTCCCCGTCGACGCCGGCGTGGCCGCAGCGTTCCTGCGCTGATCCCATGACTCGACGTGTCGTCGCCGCGATCGACATCGGCGCCTCCGGCGGCCGGGTCATGGCCGGCGTTCTCGACGCGGGGCGGGTGACGCTCGACCCCGTTCACCGTTTCCCCAACGGCGTCGTCGAGCTCGACGACCATCTGCGCTGGAACCTCACCGGACTCTTCGACGAAGTGCTGCACGGCCTGCGCATGCTCGCCACCGCCTACCCCGACGTCGAATCGATCGGCATCGACACCTGGGCCGTCGACTACGGGCTGCTGGATCGCGGAGGGTCGCTGATGGCCGAACCCATCGCCTACCGCGACCCGCGCAACGAGGCAGCGGCGAAGCGGGTGCATGCCCGCGACCCGCACGCCGCGTTGTTCGCCGTGAACGGGCTGCAGTACCTGCCGTTCAACACGATCTACCAGTTGGCCGCCGAGGAGAAGGGGCCGCTCTGGAAGGACGCCCGGCACATGGCGCTCATCCCCGACCTGATCGCCTACTGGCTGACCGGCGCACTGCGCACCGAGTACACCAACGCCACCACCACCGGCCTCGTCGACGTGTCCACCGGACGATGGTCGCTGCACCTCATCGACCGGCTGCGCATCCGCCCCTCGATGCTGCCGGCGATCGACCAACCGGGTGACACGCGGGGCACGCTGCTACCGGTGATCGCCGAGCGCATCGGCATGCGCGCCTCCACCGTCGTGACATCGGTCGGCTCGCACGACACGGCATCCGCCGTCGTGGGCGTGCCGGCCGCCGGGCCGAACGTCGCCTACGTGGCCAGCGGCACCTGGTCGCTCGTCGGCGTGGAGCTGGAACACGCCGTGCTCACGCCCGAGGCGCTCGCGGCGAACTTCACGAACGAGGGTGGCGTCGACGGCCGCATCCGGTTCCTACGCAACGTCGGCGGCCTGTGGCTGCTGCAGGAGTGCCTGCGCACCTGGGCCGGCGAGGGCCGGGACCACGACCTGACCGTCCTGCTCGAGGAAGCGGCCACCCACAACGGCCCGCCCGTGGTGATCGATGTCGACGATGCCAGGTTCATCGCACCCGACGACATGCCGTCCCGCATCGCCGCCGCGATCGAGGCCACCGGTCGTCCGACGCCGCGCACGGACGCGGAGATCGTCCGCTGCATCCTCGACTCGCTCGCCTTCGCGTACGCCCGCACGATCTGCGCGGCCTCCGAGCTCAGCGGCCGAACCGTCGAGGTGGTGCACGTCGTGGGGGGCGGATCACAGAACGCGCTGCTCTGCCAACTGACCGCCGACGCGTGCGGGCTGCCGGTCGTCGCCGGCCCTGTGGAAGCGACCGCACTGGGCAACGTGCTGGTCCAACTGCGCGCAGTGGGTGCCGTCGACGGCACGATCGAGGACCTGCGCGCACTCGTCGCGGCGTCCACCGACCTGACGAGGTACGAACCATGGTGAACCCCTTCGCAACGCTCCGGTCCGTGGTGCAGTTCGACCGCATCCAGACCGACCCGGTCGAGCGCCGCCTCGCACGCGCCGCGAACGTCGACGATCTGCGTCGCATCGCCAAACGCCGCCTACCCGGCGGCGTGTTCG
>JBMSSR010000285.1:0-2965 GCA_049424465.1 Ilumatobacteraceae bacterium | reverse complement strand
GGCCCGGCGGCTCGACACCTTGTCGCCCATCTCGTCGATGGCCGCGGGCGGTGGGCCGATGAACGCCACGCCCTTGGCGGTGATGGCGCGGGCGAAGTCGGCGTTCTCGCTGAAGAACCCGTAGCCGGGGTGCACGGCGTCGGCGCCGCTGCGCTCGACGGCGTCGAGGATGGCCTGAGTGTTGAGGTAGCTCTCTGCTGCGGTCTGTCCGCCGAGCGCATAGGCCTCGTCGGCGAGTCGGACGTGGAGGGCGTTGCGGTCGAGCTCGCTGTAGACGGCGACCGTGGCGATCCCCATCTCACGAGCGGCGCGGATCACACGGACGGCGATCTCCCCGCGGTTGGCGATCAGGATCTTCTTCAGCACAGGGAGCAATACTGGCTGAATGGAGCACCCGTCCGCCACCTTTCGGGTCGCAGGCCCTGTGCACTGGCCGCCTGGCTGGCGGGTCACGGTGGTCGACGAGACCGGCAGCACCAACGCCGACCTGTTGCGTGCGGTCGGCGAGGGTGCCCCGGACCGGTCGGTGCTGATCACCCGGCACCAGACGGCGGGCAGGGGGCGGCTCGACCGGCGGTGGGACGCACCGGCGGGCGCCAACCTGCTGATGTCGGTGCTGTTCCGGGCTGACGGCGCCGATCCGCACCGCCTCATCCAGCGCCTCGGCGTGGCGGCACGAGCCGTGGCCGCCGCAGCGGGGGTGTCCGCCGGGCTCAAGTGGCCCAACGACCTGCTCGTCGGTACCGAGAAGCTGGCCGGCATCCTCGCCGAGGGACGGGCCGACCCCGCCGGTGGACTGGCGGTCGTCGTGGGCATCGGCATGAACGTCAACTGGGCGCCGCCCGGGGCGGCGCGCCTCGCACCCGGCGCAGTCGACGCACCGCCGCTCGAGCCGCTCGACCCACTGCGGGTCGCTGCCGCGGTGCTCGAGGCATTCGACGAGCGCGACGACGACGTGGCGCTCGAGGGCGAGTACCGCGAGCACCTCGCGACGCTCGGTCGTCGTGTGCGTGTCGAACTGCCGTCCCCGGACGGCGAGCAACGGGTCGTCGAGGGCCGTGCGGTCGACGTCGACGCCGCCGGCCACCTCGTCGTGCTCGACGACTGCGCGATCACCCACCGGTTCGCGGCCGGTGACGTGGTGCACGTGCGGTGATCCGCACGCAGGCCACGAGTACCCTCGCATCGTGCTCGCTGTCGACACCACGCCGCTGCGCCGACCGCGGCGGTGGGTGCACGTGGCCGTCGTCGCGCTGCTGGTCGCCATCGCAGTCGCAGCGGGCGTGGTCGCGGCGGCTCGATCCACCGTCGCCGACGTCGCGCGTGTCGCCGACGTCGAGGGCGTACTCGACCCTGCGGGTGGGCCGGTCGAGGTGTTCCTGCTCGTCGGCAGCGACAGCCGCTCGGCGGGTGACCCCAATACGGGCGACAGCGGGGACGCGTCGGGCGTGGAGGGCTCGCGCAGCGACTCGATCATCCTCCTGCGGCGCGACCGATCCACTGGCGAGGCCACGCTGCTGTCGATCCCGCGTGACCTGTACGTCGAGATCGTCGGCCACTCGGGCAGACATCGCATCAACGCCGCGTACAACGACGGCCCGGCCACGCTCGTGCGCACGATCCAGCAGAGCCTCGGGTTGCCGGTGCACCACTACGTCGAGGTCGACTTCAGTGGTCTCGTCTCGCTCGTCGACGCGGTCGGCGGTGTCGAGGTCTGCTTCGAGTACCCGGCCCGCGACGCGCACACCGGGCTCGACATCCGCAACGCTGGCTGTCACGTGCTCGATGGCCGCGGTGCGCTCGCCTACACGCGCAGCAGGTACTTCGAGGAGTTGATCGACGGCGTGTGGCACCGCGACCCGACGAGCGACCTCGGCAGGGCGGCGCGCCAGCGGGCGTTCGTCGACGCGACGCTGGCCCGCGCGTTCGACGCCGTGCTCGACGACCCGTTCCACACCGGTCAGGTCGCTCGCGCCGTGCTGTCGGCCGTTCGTATCGACCCGTCGCTCGACCCGCTCGTCGCTGCGGGCACACTTCGGCCGGCGCTGCTCGGAGGACTCGGCTCGATCACCCTGCCGGTCGTACCGGTGACGGTCGACGGCGAGGCGGTGCTCGAGCGCGACGACCGCGCCGATGCGCTGGGGGCGTGGTTCCGAGGCGACGGCCCTCGCCCCGTCGGCGTGTAGTACACGCGACCTCGCGCCGTCGGGCCATACTTGGCGGGCATGCCGAACGTACGTGAGAGCGAACTCATCTCTGGGGTGTGGCACGTCGAGCCCACGGTGCACGGCGACCAGCGCGGCATGTTCATCGAGACCTACCGTCGCGAGTGGTTTCCCAACGGCCGCGAGATGGTGCAGGGAAACCGGTCGAACAAGCAGCGCAATGCGCTCGTCGGCCTTCACTACCACCTGCATCAGGCCGATTACTGGTACTGCCCGGTCGGCACGATCAGGGTCGTGCTGCACGACCTGCGCGAGGGTGGCCCCACCGACGGTGTCACCGAGTGCTTCGACATCAGTGGCGACAACCACCGCGGTGTGTTCATCCCGCCCGGTGTCGCACACGGGTTCGCCGCGCTCACCGATGTCGTGATGACGTACCTGGTCGACGGGTACTACAACCCGGCCGACGAACTGGGCGTGCACTGGGGCGACCCGGTCATCGGTGCCGACTGGGGCGTCACCGACCCGATCACCAGTGAACGCGACCGCTCCAACCCGATGCGCGCCGATCTGCCGGTCGGGCGCCGTCCCTACTGGCCGATGAGGACCTGAGATGCGACTGTTCGTCACCGGTGCCGCCGGATTCATCGGCTCGAACTACGCGCGGTGGGTGCTCGCCAACAGCGACCACGAGGTCACCATCTTCGACGCGCTCACCTACGCGGGCAACCTCGAGAGCATCCGCGACGTCCTCGACGACAACCGCTGCCGCTTCGTGCACGCCGACATCTGCGACCAGG
>JBMSSR010000284.1:0-2972 GCA_049424465.1 Ilumatobacteraceae bacterium | reverse complement strand
TCACCGTCTTGGAGATGGCGCCCGAGATGAACGGCTGCACCGCACCCATCATGCGGACGTGGCCCTCGTAGTGGATGGTGTTGTCGCCCATGCTGCAGGCGAACACCGGCACGTGCGCCGCAGCGAGGTGCGGTGCGCCGAGGATGCTCTTCTCGCGGTCGATGTAGGCGATGATGTCGTCGACCTGCTGATCGGTGTAGCCGAGGGTGCGCAGCGCACGCGGGATCGTCTGGTTGACGATGCTCATCGTGCCGCCGCCGACCAGCTTCTTGATCTTGACGAGGCCGAGGTCGGGCTCGATGCCGGTGGTGTCGCAGTCCATCATCAGACCGATGGTGCCCGTCGGCGCGAGCACGCTGGCCTGGCTGTTGCGCACGCCGTACTCCTCGCCGTCACGCACGGCGGCCTCCCACGCCGCGGCACCTGCGTGCAGCAGCTCGGCCGGCACCACGTCGGGGTTCTCGATCCGGGCGTGCGCGTCGCGGTGCATGCGCAACACGTTGAGCATGTGCACCTCGTTGTCGGCGAAACCGGCGAACGGTCCCATGCGGCTGGCCGTGCGTGCGCTGACGGCGTACGAGTGGCCCGTCATCAGCGAGGTGAGCGCCGCCGCCCACGAGCGGCCCTCGGCCGAGTCGTACGGCAGGCCGAGCGCCATGAGGGTGGCACCCAGGTTGGCGTAGCCGATGCCGAGCTGGCGGAACTTGCGGCTCGTGTCGCCGATCGGCTCGGTCGGGTAGTCGGCGCGGCCGACGAGGATCTCCTGGGCCGTGAACATGACCTCGATGGTGTGCATGTAGCTGGCGACGTCGAACTCGCCGTCAGTGGCCAGATAGTGCAGCAGGTTGATGCTGGCGAGGTTGCACGCCGAGTTGTCGAGGTGCATGTACTCGCTGCACGGGTTCGAGCCGTTGATGCGGCCCGTGGCGTGCGCGGTGTGCCACTTGTTGATCGTCGTGTCGAACTGCAGGCCCGGGTCGGCGCACTCCCACGAGGCCAGGGCGATGCTGCGCCACAGGTCACGGGCGCGGACCGTGCGCACCACACTGCCATCGGTGACCGCACGCAGGTGCCAGTCGGTGTCGTCGACCACCGCCTGCATGAACTCGTCGGTGACGCGCACCGAGTTGTTCGCGTTCTGGTACTGGATGCTGAAACTGTCGGAGCCGTCGAGGTCCATGTCGAAGCCGGCGTCGCGCAGCACGCGGGCCTTCTTCTCCTCCTTGGCCTTGCACCACACGAACTCCTCGACGTCAGGGTGGTCGACGTTGAGGATGACCATCTTCGCGGCGCGGCGGGTCTTGCCACCGCTCTTGATGGTGCCGGCCGAGGCGTCGGCGCCACGCATGAAACTGACCGGACCGCTCGCCGTGCCACCGCCGTTGAGCAGCTCGTAGCTGCTGCGGATGCGCGACAGGTTGACACCTGCACCCGAGCCGCCCTTGAAGATCACACCCTCCTCGCGGTACCAGTTGAGGATGCTGTCCATCTTGTCGTCGACCGACAGGATGAAGCAGGCGCTCGCCTGCTGCGGCACGCCCTTCACGCCGATGTTGAACCACACCGGGCTGTTGAAGGCGGCGCGCTGGGTGACGAGGATGTACTTCAGTTCGTTGCGGAAGGCCTCGGCCTCGGCCTCGTCGGCGAAGTAGCCGCCCTCGACGCCCCACGTCGTGATGGTGTCGGCAACGCGGTCGATGACCTGGCGCAGCGACGACTCGCGCTCGGGGGTGCCGAGGGAGCCACGGAAGTACTTCTGGGCGACGATGTTGGTCGCGTTGAGCGACCACGTCGTGGGGAACTCGACGCCGAGCTGCTCGAAGGCGACGGTGCCGTCCTTCCAGTTGCTGATGCGGGCATCACGGCGCTCCCACACCACCTCGTCGTAGGGGTGGACCCCCGGCGTGGTGAAGTGCCGGCGGATACCGATGGCGAGGCGATCCGGCGCCAGTGACATGTTCGTACTCCTTGAGATAGCGGTCGAGAAACGGGATTCGAGCTGGTTCTGGCGATGACGGTGCCGAGGAGCACCACCACAAGATGTGGTGGTTGGGCAACCCCCTCGGCCGGTGCCACCACTAGGTCTAGAAGAATAACACCACTGTAGTTACACGGGCGCGGATGGTGCGAGTGCGACTCGATCGGACATCGGGGGCGGACGGTGCACGATCGCAGGTACCGGGTCTCCTCGCCCCGGTGACCGGTCCTGCCCTGCCCGGGCCGGTCGACCACCGTTCATCCGCGTCGTGCACCGCCGCCAACTCCACGCCGCACTGTACGAAGCCGACCCTGTGGGGAGGAAGAGGGACAACGGTGTGAATTTCGGCCCGATACCGGTGGATTCGCGGTGGATTGTCGGTGGATTCGTCGTGGACGTCGGGTGTCCGGCTCGAGAACTGAGGGCGCGGCGCGTGTGATTGTCCACCGGGCTGTGGACGACCAGCCGACACCCGGATGGCAACGAGCCAGACGGACGAGGGCGCCGGCCTCTGGAGCGAACCCGTGCTGCGCCTCGCCCGGACGGCGGCGCACGGTGGACGGAGCCGTCGCCGGCGGCATCGACGAGCGCCGAGTTGTCCACAGCATTGTGTCAGCGTCTGGTGAACGAACACGCCGGTTCTCGGCGCCGCGCCGAGCTCAGGAGGTGGGGGCCTCGACGGGGACGGCGACCACGGTCACGGGGATCCCGTTCAGCACCGACGTACCGCTCAGCGGGTCGAGCGCCGCGTCGTCGGCGAGCACGTTGCTGTTGACGCCTGCGTACGCCGCAGCAACACGCATCGACGTGCCCTCGACGCCGTGGCCCCACCCGTGCGGCAGGCTCACGACGCCGCGCATCACCGCATCGGTCACCTCGACCGGCACCGTCAGCGCACCGACCCGGCTCGAGACGCGCGCCGATCCCCCGTCGACGAGACCGTGTCGTGCCGCATCGTCGGGGTGCACGGCACGGGCGACGGTGTAGGGCAGCG
>JBMSSR010000283.1:0-3011 GCA_049424465.1 Ilumatobacteraceae bacterium | reverse complement strand
CGCCGCGGCCTTGTAGGCGGCCTCGGCCGGACCGATCTCGTCGGGCCGCAGCAGGTTGGCCATGATGCGCAGCACCCACTCCATCAGCGTGCGGCTGTGCATGCCGGCGCGGGTGAGCTCGCGCATCAACACAGGTCGTCCGATGATGCGTGCGAACAGCCGGGCGACCTTGAAGTACTCGCCGTACTCGGCATCGATGAGTGACTGGTAGGTCTGCAGCACCGCTGCATCGTTGGTGGTGAGCGCCTCGTGGAGCACCTGCGTGGCGATCCGGGCGGTCTCGTAGGCGTAGTCGATGCCCTCGCCGTTGAACGGGTTGACGCTGCCGGCAGCGTCGCCGATGACGAGGTAGTTGGGCCCTGTCTTCGGCCCGACGGAGCCGCCCATCGGGATACGGCCGGCAGTGGCCTTGCACTCGGGCGACGACGGGTCGATCTCCCACCGCTCGGCGACCTGGTGCGCGTAGGCGTCGAGCAGGTGCGTGGTGTTGACGCTCTTGAAGTCGCGGAACGTACTGAGCAGGCCGACGCCGATGTTGACGGTGCCGTCGCCCACCGGGAAGATCCACCCGTAGCCGGGCAGCGGGTTGCCGTTGCGGTCGTGCACGTCGAGTGCCGACTCGATCCACGGGTCGGCGTGGCGCGGCGTCGACCAGTAGGTGCGGATCGCCGTACCGTACGGCCACTCCTTGGTGCGGAAGGTGCCGAGCGCTCGGCCGAAACGACTGTTGGCACCGTCGGCGACGACGACGAATCGTGCCCTGATCTCCTTGGTCGCGCCGGTGGCGTCCTTGACGACGGCGCCCTGCACGAAGCCGCGCTCGATGATCGGCTCGAGCGCCTCGTGGTGCTCGAGCAGGACCGCGCCGGCGCGCTCGGCGTTGCGCGCCACCATCAGGTCGAGTTCGCGGCGCCTCACGACGTAGCCGTGCTGCGGGTAGACCGGATGGCTCGGCCACTCCAGCTCGAGCTCGCGGCCCATCCCCGTGGCACGCAGGCCGTGGTAGCGGTGGAACCTCGAGAGTTCGTCGCCGAGGCCCATGTCCTCGAGCTGGTGCACCGCACGCGGGGTGAGGCCGTCGCCGCACGTCTTGTCGCGCGGGAACTCCTTCTTCTCGACGATCGTGACCGAGTGCCCGGCCGTTGCGAGCCAGTACCCGGCGGCCGAACCGGCGGGCCCGCCGCCGATGACGAGCACCTCGGTGGTCGGGGGCAACACCGCGTCAGTCATGTCCGAGAGTGTGCCGCCGTCGCGGACGAAGCACCTAGTTGAGCGTGTGTCTCGACGTGCCGACGTCGGTCACGTCGGCGCAGGCTCAGCTGGCGGGTGAACCAGCGACCGGCGCGTCGCCGATCGGGATGATGTCCTTGAACGTCATGTGGAGGTTGGCCAGGGTGCTGCTGCCCGACGCGAGCGCAGCGTGGATCTCGCTGGCCTCGCTGCACCACTTCTCGTACTCGGCGCCTTCCTCCATGCCGGCGAGCGTGTAGCGCTCGTGGCACACGACGTTGAGGATCTCGACGTCGGTGAGCGAACCGCCCTGGGCCGGCATCACACCGCGCGCCTTGGTGACGTGCGGGCCGCCCTCGCGCTCGGGGTTGCCGTAGATCTCGACACCAGCGTCCTGATAGGCCTGCGAGCCGAAGTACACGAAGCGCAACATGTCCTCGATGTGCGGGAAGGTCTTGATGACCTCACCGTTGGCGAACGGGTAGCCCACACCGCCCTCGCCCGCACCGCCGTGGCACGACGAGCAGACGTTGTACGTGCCGGCACCTGCGGCGAGCGGACCGACGGCCTCGGCCTGCTGCGGCGTCACGGCGCGCAGGTACATGAACGCCCACACGGGGAGGATGCTGAGCGTCAGCATCGCCCACACGGGAACCTTGCGACGCTGCTTGTAGGCGGCCACGACCGGGAGGTCGGGCACCGGCACCGCAGCGGCGGGGACGGCAGGTGCGGCGGCTCGCGGTGCGGCCGGTGCCGCGGGGGCGGCGACAGCGGGAGTTGCGGCGGCGGGTGCGTCGGCGGGTGCGTCGGCACCGCTCGCCTTCGACTTCGCGGCCTGGCTGCGCTTCAGCAGGTGCTCGGGAATCTCGGTCACGGGTGGCAACGATAGACCGGCGAGCGACCGAACCGGGAAATCCCGACGCCCATTCCCCGACTGCATCCGTGGTCGGGGTGTCTCACGAGTTCACGAAGATCGGGTGGTACACGGGTCGAGGTGCTAGACCAGACTGCCGTTGCCCGTCGTCGGCAGATCCGGTCACTCGTTCTCGCGTGTGAACTGGCCTCGTCCGTGCGCGCGGTGACTACAGTTCGTGCAGCAGTTCACGAGGGAAGGTGCAGCCGAGGATGCTGATCGCATACGACTGGTGGAACCCGAGGGAGTTCCCCATCTGGAACCAGGCCTTCCTGTTCTCGTTCGCGCTGTCCACTGCGATGGGTCTCGCCGTCATCCCCTACTCGAAGAAGCGTCCGAAGGGCACGCCGACGTCGTGGGGCGAGGCGATGCTCGCAGCCACCTACGCGTTCGCCGCGATGTTCATCGCCTTCGGCGTGGCACCGCACCAGTACATCGACTACGCCGACAAGCAGCTCGGCTGGAACAAGACGTACATCATCTACGGCCCCGGCGGCATCCTGAAGCCCAAGGCGCTCGGTGGTCCGTTCCCGTTCACGATGTCGTACGAGGCGATCCGCGACATCATCGTGATCCTCCTGCACGTGTGGTACTTCGGCCTCATGATCTTCCTGTGGAGCAAGTGGCAAAAGCGCGGTGACGCTGCGCCGAGCAAGGAACTTGCCACCAGCACCTTCGGCCGCCCGCTGGTGAAGAAGGGCTGAGTCCATGGCGAAGACCGACGCCAACCCGCCGATGATGCCGTACACCGACGACTACCTGCTCGTCGAGGTCGATGCGGACTATCTGCAGCGGGCGGTGAAGCCCAAGCAATTCATCCACATCGACCAGACCGAGTGCATCATGTGCGAGGGCTGTGTCGACATCT
>JBMSSR010000282.1:0-3027 GCA_049424465.1 Ilumatobacteraceae bacterium | reverse complement strand
CACGCGGACCGAGTCGCTGAGCATCTCCTCGTGCTCGGAGAGGCCCGCGAAGTTCGTCTCGTTCATCAGGTCGTAGACGACAGTCATCAGCCGGTCACTCGACGCGACCCGCGCGGCTGCGAACCCCAGCGCCGACCGAAGTGCCTTGTTCGCCGCCCGGCTCACGCGAGTACTCATCGACCTGAGGCTACGGGTGGTCGTGCGGCCAACGCCGCGATGCGAGGGTCGTGACACAACGGCAGAACCGCCCAGGGGTCGCTGGCGCATTCGAACCGACTCGTCCACCGGCGCACCGCCCGGCGGCGATCACTGACGTGTTGCGAACCAGTGGGTGAGCGCGGCGAAGCCTTCGTCGAGCGACACCGCAGGTGTCCAGCCGAGGTCGTCGTGCGCCGGCCGGGGGTCGAACCAGTGCGCGGTGCCGAGCTGCTCGGCGAGGAACTGCGTGAGCGGCGGCTCGTCGTCGGTGCTGCGGAGGCTCCACACACGCTCGGTCAGCCAGCCTGCTGCTGTCGCGAGGCGGAGCGGAATCCGACGGCCGTGCGCATCGATACCCGCAGCGCGGACGATCGCCTCGACCAGCTCGCGCACTGGACGGGGTTCGCCGTTCGCGATCACGTAGGCGCGGCCGGAGCACCGCGCACCGGGTGTCGCTGCATCGAGCGCGGCCACCAAGGCATCGGCTGCGTTGTCGATGTAGGTCGTGTCGATGAGTGCCGTGCCGCCGCCCACGAGGGCGAGCCGACCGGCACGTGCACGCTCGACAATGCGCCCGACGAGCTGTGTGTCGCCGGGTCCCCAGACGAGATGAGGCCGCACGGCGACGACACCGGTGCTGGCATCGGCTGCTGCGAGGGCGAGCGGTTCGGCGATCGCCTTCGACTCGGCATAGAACGCGCCCACGCGACCGCTCACGCGGCGGCCCGTCACCGGTGCATCTGCAGCCGCGCCGACCACCGAGGACCCCGCGTGCACGACCGACGGCGTCGAGACATACACGATGGTGCCGACACCCGCACGCCGTGCTGCGTCAACCACGACCGAGGTGCCGTCGACGTTGATACTGCGGTACTCGTCCCAGCGGCCGTTCACGCCGACCTTCGCCGCGGCGTGCACCACTGCGTCGCACCCGGCGACCGCGCGCTGCACGGTGTCGGCATCTCGGATGTCGCCGAGCACCTGGGCCATGTCTGCGTCACAGCGCCGCCGCTGCAGCAGCACCACCTCGTCACCCCGCGCGAGCAACCGCTCGGCGGTGCGACGGACCATCAGACTGGTCCCACCGGTGAGGAGGACGCGGCGACCGCTCACCACGGCACCCTGCTGGTACCGCCAGCGAGCACACGCGCCGCCCAGTCGGCCACTGCAGTGCGGTCGATCTTGGTGTTGTGGCGAATATCGGTCGGCAGCGAGGGCACCGTCAGCACGGCGGCGACAGGGGCCCACGTCACGGCAGCGCGAACCACCTCGACGGTCGCTGCAGGAGCGAGGTCTGCGTCACCCGACGTCTCGATCACCACGACGAGTTGCTGGCACCCGGCTGGGCCGACACCGACCGCAGCGGCGCGCGAGATGTCGAGTGCGGCTTCGACGGCGACCTCGACCGGCACCGGAGTCAGCGGACCGTGCGCGCTGTGGATCACGTGCACCGACCGACCCTCGATCCAGAGGCGACCCTCGTCATCGAGGTGTCCGACATCGCCCGATCGGTGCCACACGGTGTTGCTGGTATCGACAGGGCGAGCGTCGCGCTCGGTTCCCCAACGGCGGTCGTAGCCGTCCGACACCCACGGCGCGCGCACCAGCACCTCGCCGGTCTGCCCCGACGCGATCCCGGTGACCGGTGTCGTGGCGTCGAAACCGAGCGGGGCGATGAGTACCTTCGCACCCTCGACGGGGTGGCCGACGCACACGCCGCGGCCTGTGCCCGCAGCCGTGATGCCGTCGAGCGAGGTGTCTGCGACGGGCAGGCATTCGGTCATGCCGTAGGGCGTGTGCGCTGACGCGCCCGGCATCAACTGCGTCACCTGTCGCAGTGTGGTCACCGGCACCGGCGCACCGGCCGAGAGGACGAGCCGGAGGCGTGCCGTTCGCGGGTCTGCCGTGCCGGCCGCCGTGCGAACGACATTGGCGAGCGCGGCGGGTGACGCAAAGGCGATCGTGGCATCGATGGACGCACACGCCGCCCCGAATGCGTCGGCGGTCAGTGCTCCCGGTGTCGTGACGTCGACATCGGGGATCGTCGACGTGATGCCGAGCGCCGGACCGTACAGAGCGAACGGCGCGAACGCAGCAACCAGGCGATCGTCGGGCGTGATGCCGTAGGTGCGGGCCAGGGCGTCGCGCTGCGCCGCCAGCTGACGATGCCGGTAGCGGACCCCCTTCGCGGGCCCCGTTGCCCCGGAGGTGTAGAGGACCGCAGCCTCGTCGTCTGCGCTGGGCTCGGGCGGCAGCGGCGCACTGCTCTGCATCAGCTCGGCCAACGTCGCGACAGCGCTGGGTGCCCGGCGCGAACCGACAGCCACGGCGCGGGCACCGGGTGCCCAGCGCAGCGTGTGTGCGGCAGCGATGGCAGTCGGGGGACCGATGACCCACTGGGCGCGCGCACCGCGCACAGCGGCGCCGAGGCCGCGCAGCCCGAGACCACGGTCGGCGATGACGGTGACGCCGCCGGCGCGCCACACGCCGTACACCGCAGCGACCAGGTTGCTACCGGGCGGGGTCAGCATCGCCACACGGTCGCCCGGCCGCAGGCCGAGATCGGCGAGGCCGCGGGCGATGCCCTCGACGGCGCGGTGCAGTGCTGCGAACGTCGTGCGTGCACCGGTCGCCCCGTCGACGTACGCGACGCGCTCGGCGGACGCGGGGTCGGCAGCGAGTGCCTCGAGTGCGGACCACGTCGGTGTGTACGTGGAGTGGTCGGCATCGCTGTGGCCGGCCGCGGTGCGTGCAGCGCGCAGCCACGTGTCGACCACGCCGGCGACATCGGTCTCGAGCGGGCTCAGGTGTCCGGCGTGGGGGAACCGG
>JBMSSR010000281.1:0-3027 GCA_049424465.1 Ilumatobacteraceae bacterium | reverse complement strand
CTCGGCGGCCTCGCGGCCGAGTCGGGCGAGTGCCGTGCCCGATGCGTACCGCTCCCAGCAGCCGCGCCGGCCGCATGGGCACGGCGGGCCTGTGGGGTCGACCACCATGTGGCCGAATTCGCCGGTGAAGCCGTGTGCACCGCGCACCAGTCGACCACCGGCGACGACACCGCCGCCGATACCGGTGCCGAGCGTGACCATCACGAGGTCGTCCGACCCCACACCGGCACCGAGGCGCCACTCGGCAGCAGTCGCGCACGTGGCGTCGTTGTCGACGCGCACGTCGAGGCCCAGACGGGCGGTCAGCAGTGCCCCGACCTCGAAGTCGCTCACCTCGAGCAGGTGCGGCGCCGCGCGCAGTGTGCCGCTGCGCGTCACCAGGCCGGGGACGCCGACCCCGAGCGAGTCGAACGGCGCCATCTCGCCCGCCAGCAGCACCAGCGTCTCGATGAGCGCGTCAGGGGTCTTGGGAGTCGGCCTGCGCCACTCGCCCACCAGTTGACCGGATGCGTCGAGCACCACGCCGAGGCACTTCGTGCCGCCGACGTCGATGCCGGCCCGGCGCGCGCGGCTCATTGCTCGGCGCGCACCTTCAATTCGCGAACGGTGTTGAGGATGCGGACCTCAGCGCGCCGCTTGACGAAGCCCGGCAGCGGCACCACCAGCTCGATGGCCAGGTCGTACCGAAGGTCGGTACCACCATCGGTCGACGCGGTGAAGTGGTACGCCCCCTCGATCGACCGCATGATGTCGCCCTTGACCATGTGCCAGACGAGCGCTCCCGGCGCCTCGGCGTAGTCGTAGCAGAGCGTGTAGTGCGTGCTGCGGCCGAGCGCCGAGGCGCGGTACTCGACCTCGGACGGACGACCTTCGTCGTCGCGGCTGCGCACCACGACGCTCTTGATGTCCTTGGCCCACTCGGGATAGCGCTCGAAGTCGGTGGCGACCTGCCACACGTGTGCCGGTGAGGCGGCGATGGTGATGCTCTGCGATGCCGTGTCGGCCATGTCGTCCTGCTGTCGTCTCGTGCGCCGGTCAGCTGCCCCGACGCCCATCCGTTGGCCGGGCCGCCTGAACCCTCGGCCCGTAGGAACCGTACCGCGCCGCCCACGCGCCATTGGTGCCAATCCCGAGCATCGGCACGAGGACACCGAAGGCGAGGGCGTTCAGGTCGTCGCCCTCGAGTCCCCGCAGGCCCAGCGCCGCGCCGACGAGCGCGACCGCGACCTGCCCCACGAGCGCACCCGTCATCACGCCCTGTACCCGGCGCGGCGCCGTGGCACCGGTGAGCACATAGAGGTTGGCGACGCCGATCTCGACCGACCGAGACCGCTCGAGCGCCGTTGCGTACGCCCACAGCGCGAGCAGCGTCCCGACGGCGAACAGCGCGAGCGACACGACAGCGACCGTCACCTGCGCCGCCCGCTCGTCGCGCAGCGGCACCGTGACCGCCACCACGGCTACGAACACCGCGGTGCCGACGACGTCGAGCCACACGTACCCCCGGCCAGCCCCGTCCCACGGCGGACGGACCGACGAGCCCGCCTGCGGCGACTCGCCCGCACCCCGTGCGGCCGCCGGCCCCGGGGCAGGTGAGGACTCCTCGGTCATCGTGCGTCAACCCCCAGTGCCGCACCGAGTCGCTCGGCCAGCACGTCGTAGCGGTACTCGGAGACGGCGCGCTCGCGGCCAGCGGCGCCCATCCGGCGGGCCGCGGCCGGATCGGCGAGCAACCGCTCGATCGCTGCGGCAACCTCGGCGACGTCGTCGGGGTTCCGCACCACGATGCCGGTCCGGCCGTCGTCGACGGCCTCCGCCGCGCCACCCGAGTCGCCGGCGACCGACGGCACGCCGCACGCCGCCGCCTCGAGGAACACGATGCCGAAGCCCTCCTGCTCGAGACCCGACCATCGCGTGCGGCAGAGCATCGTGAACACGTCGGCGCAGCCGTAGAGCGCGGGCAGGCGGTCGTTCGCGACGCGGCCGAGGAAACGCACCGGCGCACCCTCGTCATCGGCGAGCCGCTGCAGGCGTGCCGCATCACGCCCTGCTCCCGCGATGACGAGCACCAGCCGCTCGCGTGTGGCGTGCAGTCGTGCGGCGGCACGGATGGCGATGTCGAAGCCCTTGCGCGGCACGAGCCGACTGACGCCGAGCACGACCTCGTCGTCGTCCGCGAGGCCGAACGATGCACGGGCCGCAGCACGCTCGACTGCATCGAGCGGTCGGAACCGATCGACGTCGACGCCGGGCGGCACCACGGTGATCGGCAGGTCGCGCCGCGCCGCGCGACGGGCCTCGGCAGCCGGGTACCCACCTGCCGCCACGACGTGACGGGCACCGCGCAGCACGCGCGCCAGGGCCTGACGGCTGCCCGGCAGCCGGCCGGGCACGGTCACCTCGGCGCCGTGCAGCACGACGTCGTACGGCAGGTGCAGCGACGGACCGACGAGGCCCAGCGGCACCGCCGGGTCGAGCACGACGAGATCGGCACCGACCTCGCGCGCCATCGAGTCGATGCGCCGCACCATCCACGGGTGCGGCAGCAGCACGGGCTCGGGCGTGCGCCTCACCAGGAACGGTTGCTGCGCGTCGAACTCGGCAGCACCCTCGTACGGGCTCGTCAGCACGGCGAACGAGTCGCTGGGCAGCCGGCGCCACCACTCCCACAGCAGCGACTGGATGCCACCGATCTTGGGCGGGAAGTCGTTGGTGACGAGCAGGTGCTTCACGCACCACCCCGCGGCGGCACACCGCCCGCGTCGTCGCGCGCGGCGGCGATCTCGGCGGTCACATCGGGGTCGGGGTCGTGCTCGGGCATCAGGTGGTGGAGGCCGCGCCGGGCCGCTGCCCACACCGCATGGGCACGCAGCACTGGATCGACGTGGGCAACGTAGTCGGCGAGTACCGACGCAACACGGCTGGCGACCGCAGCAGGCTCGCCCGCCGGCGGGTTGCCGAGCACGACGAGCGCGTTGCGCCGCACCCAGCGCGCCTCGCGTCCTGCGAGATACCAGCGCCCCCACG
>JBMSSR010000280.1:0-3062 GCA_049424465.1 Ilumatobacteraceae bacterium | reverse complement strand
GCGCATCGACATCGACGCCGAACAGACGACCCGCCGCACCACACCGACGGTTGCGCTCGGCGGCGACGCCGCGCCGACACTCGCCGCGCTCGGCACTGCGCTCGCGGCACACCCCGCGGCGGCCGGTCGGGCCAGCGGCGCGTCTCGGGCCGCGGCGTTGCGCGACACCTGGCGGACCTCGACCCGTGCCGATCTGGTGCCGTGGCTCGAGGCCATCGAGGCCTGCCTCGACGACGACACGATCGTCGCCCTCGACAGCACCCAGCTCGGCTACGCCGCCCACACATGGATCCCGGCCTCGCGCCCGCGGTCATGGCTCGCGCCCTACGGGTTCGGCACGCTGGGCTGCGCCCTCCCGATGGCGATCGGTGCAGCGATCGCGGCGCCCGAGCGTGGCGTGGTGGCCCTGGCCGGCGACGGCGGCTGGCTGTTCACGGTCGCCGAGATGGCTGCTGCGCACGACCTCGCCAGCAACCTCGTGCTGCTGCTGTGGGACAACCGCGGCTACGCGCAGATCCGTCAGTCGTTCGACGACGTCGATGCTCCGCGCATGGGCGTCGACGTCTCGTCGTTCGACCCGTGCGCCATCGCCCGCGGCTTCGGGTGGACCGCCACCAGCGTCGCCACTGCCGCCGACCTGCGCACGGTGCTCGGTGCCGCCCGGGCGGCTGCGGCCGATGGGGCAGGGCCACAGTTCGTGCACATCAGCGCGTCCTGACCGTCTCCTGAGCCTCCGTTGCGCGCCGGTTGATCCGGCCCGACCCGACTGCACGCACGGGCCGGGGTGCACACCGCGTCACCTGGCCGCTCGACGGCTGATGGGTCCACTGGTAACCGTTCGGTCGTCGGTCACGATCGGCACGGCCATCTCGATGGCCGTCGTCGCGTCACAGCAAGGAGGCCTCAAGGTCGGCGCCCAGTGCGCCGATGCAGCCTCCGAGGAGATCACCACCCCATGATTCGCAAGCGCCTACTGCTCGCCCTGTCCGCCCTGGCCATCACCGGCCTCGTCGCTGCCGAGGGGGTGACCGCAGGTGCCGCCTCCCGGGCCAGCACCACCGCACTCGGACGATGGGGTGGCCAGCAGGCCATCGAACGACTCGGCACCCGTCTGCCCTCCGTCGCTGCAGCCAATCACCTGCGTACCGCCGAGCTGCGCCAGCACCTGCTCGAGGACCCGACGCTGTTCGTCGACGAGCGCGACACGCTGCTGTACGTCGAGCCCGCCCTCGTCGGCGCCGCCGTCACCACCGACAGCCCGTTCGACGGCGGCATCCCGACGGCGAACGCCTTCCTGCTCAACAGCAACCCCTCCTCGACGCACACGCTGTTCATCGACTTCGACGGTGAGCTGATGACGGGCAACGCGTGGGCCGCCAGCTCGGGCGGCGACTGCTACGCCGAGCCGTTCGACTCGGACGGCTCGCCGTCGACCTTCAACGATGCAGAGCGCAACATCATCATCAGCGTCTGGAAGCGCATGGCCGAGGACTACGCGATGTTCGACGTGAACGTCACGACGCAGGACCCCGGCTACGCCGCCATCAACCGCTCGAGCTCGGGCGACAACGTCTACGGCACCCGGGCCCTCATCACCAAGAGCTCGGCTCTGTGCCCGAACGGCAAGACCCTGTACGCCAACGCCTGCGGCAGCTGCGGCGGCGTCGCCTATGTCGGCGTGTACGGCACCACGGGCACCACGCACGACTACTACCAGCCGGCGCTCGTCTTCCAGAACGGTGTCGGCGCCAACGCCAAGTACATCGCCGAGGCCGCCTCGCACGAGGTCGGTCACAACATCGGCCTGTCGCACGACGGCACCTCCAGCGTCGGGTACTACCAGGGCCACGGCAGCTGGGCGCCCATCATGGGCGTCGGCTACTACGAGGCCATCGTGCAGTGGAGCAAGGGCGAGTACTCGGGCGCCAACAACACGCAGGACGACTTCGCCGTCGCCGGCTCGAACGGCCTGCCGCTGCGGACCGACGACCACGGCAACGCGGCCGGTACCGCCACGGCCCTGCAGGGCTCACCGGCCACGGTCGACGGCATCATCGGTGGCCGCACCGACGTCGACGCCTTCACCATCAGCGCCAGCGCAGGCGCCGCGACGTTCTCGGTCATCCCGGCCCCGACCAGCCCCGACCTCGACGTGAAGCTCGAGTTGCGCGACAGCAACGGCACCCTCGTCGCGAGCGACGACCCGGCCTCGGGTTCGACCGGCTACGACTCACCCACCGGCATGGGTGCGAGCATCACCACCACCCTCGCCGCCGGGACGTACACCCTGCTGGTCGACGGCGTCGGCTACGGCGACCCGCTGAACACGGGTTACTCCGACTACGCGAGCCTCGGCTTCTACCGACTCACCGCCACCGTGGTCGGCCCCGACGGCCAGGCCCCCACCGCAGTGGCCGCCGCCTCGGCGACGTCGGGCGAGCTGCCGTTCGTCGTCGACTTCGACGGCTCCGGCTCGAGCGACCCCGAGGGTGCCACGCTGACCTACGCCTGGGCGTTCGGCACGGGTGACACGTCGACGTCGATGAGCCCCAGCTACACGTATACGAACGCCGGCACGTACTCCGTCACGCTCACCGTCACCGACGACAAGGGCCTGAGCAACACGGCATCACTCACCATCGTGGTCACCGCCCCGGTGCGCAAGCTCGACGTGTCGGCGATCTCGTCGACCGGCACGAAGACCAAGACCGGCCTCACCGTGACGGCCACCGTCACCATCAAGGACGACAGCAACGCCAACGTGTCCGGCGCCACGGTGACCGGCACCTGGTACAACGGCGGAAAGGCCTCGGGCAGCAAGTCGGCCGTCACCAACTCGAGCGGTGTCGCCACCATCACGTCGGGCAACCTCAAGGTGCGAACGGGCACGCAGATCAGGTTCTGCGTCACCAACGTCACCCTGACGGGCGGCACGTGGCTGACGTCGGTGTTCGCGCCCACGACGGCCACCGACTGCACCACCTACATCGCTCCCTGATCGAGCAGCCGGCCACACCGGCACCAGCAGTAGCACCACGAAGGGGGGGGGCCTCACGGCCCGC
>JBMSSR010000279.1:0-3143 GCA_049424465.1 Ilumatobacteraceae bacterium | reverse complement strand
CGACATCGGGCCGGCCTTCACCCATTCGGCCAGACCACCACTAGTGTCCCCACGCGTCGGCATCTCGCCGACCACCAGTAGTTGACGATCACGTCACAGGGGGAATCGAATGGGTGCCAGCATCCTCGGGAATCGTGTGCTTCGTGTGGAGGACCCCAAGTTCCTCACCACCGGTGGCGTGTACGTCGACGACCTGCTCGACGAGCCGCTGCTGCAGGGTGCACTGCACGTCACGTACGTGCGCTCGACGGTGGCGCACGGCGTCCTGCGCTCGATCGACGTGTCCGATGCCCTGCAGATGCCCGGCGTGGTCGCGGTCTACACGGCGGACGACCTCGGCCTGCAGCCGGTGCCCAGCCCGTTCAACCCCGGCATCTCCCGCTACCTCATCGCCAAGGTCGGCGACAAGGTGCGCTTCGTCGGCGAGCCCGTCGCCGTGGTGCTCACCGAGGAGCGCTACCAGGGCGAGGACGCTGCCGAGATGGTCGTCGTCGACTACGACGTGCTGCCGGCCGTCGTCGACATCGAGTCCGCCAGCACGTGCGGCACCCTGCTGTACGACACGGCCCCGGCCAACGTGGCGTTCGACACCACGGCCCTCGGTATGCCCGACAACACCGGCGCCGCCTTCTTCGAGGGCTGCGAGGTCGTCTCGGGCCCGCACCGTGTGCTGAACCAGCGCGTCGCGCCGTGCCCGCTCGAGGTGCGTGGCTCGGCCGTGGCGTGGCACGACGGCCGCCTCACCCAGTGGCTCAGCACCCAGGGCGCTCAGGGCGCCAAGAAGACCATCGCCACCACCAACGGTGTCGACCCCTCGATCGTGCGGGTCATCACCCCCGACGTCGGCGGCGGGTTCGGCGCCAAGATCAACTGCGACCCCGAGGAGTCGGTGCTCGGTGTCATCGCCGCCAAGGTCGGCCGCCCGCTGCGGTGGCGCGAGACCCGCAGCGAGTCGATGATGGCCCTCGGCCACGGCCGCGCCCAGGTGCAGTACCTCACCGTCGGCGGGCGCAAGGACGGCACCGTCACCCACTACCAGCTGCACGTGCTGCAGGACTGCGGCTACTTCGCCGAGACCGGCACGGTCCTCGCCCCGTTCATGACCCGCCCGATGTCGAGCGCCGTCTACGCGATCCCGCACATCGAGTGCCGCACCAC
Source organism: Ilumatobacteraceae bacterium (assembly GCA_049424465.1). Lineage (GTDB taxonomy): Bacteria > Actinomycetota > Acidimicrobiia > Acidimicrobiales > Ilumatobacteraceae > UBA668. The sequence continues at coordinate 1,985 of JBMSSR010000279.1, read as the reverse complement.
CAGCGTGCTCACCAACACCGCCGTCACCACGCCGTACCGCGGCGCCGGCCGCCCCGAGGCCACCGCCGCCGCCGAGCGGGCGATGGACCTGTTCGCCCTCGCCGTGGGCATGGACCCGGTCGACGTGCGGCGCAAGAACCTCATCCCCCGCTTCGACCAGCCGGTCAGCACCGTCATCGGCCAGACCTACGACGTCGGCGACTACGAGGGTGCGCTCGACAAGGCTCTCGCCGCGGCCGACTACGCCGCCCTGCGCGCCGAGCAGCGCCAGCGCCGCGAGCGCGGCGACGTGGTGCAGTTGGGCATCGGCGTCAGCACCTACGTCGAGATCACCGGTGGTGTGCCCCCGTTCGGCGAGCACGCCCGCATCGACGTCCACGACGACGGGTCGGCCACCGTCTACACGGGCACCTCGCCGCACGGCCAGGGCCACGCCACGTCGTGGGCGATGATCGCCCAGGACCGCCTCGGCATCCCGATGGAGAAGGTCACCCTCGTCTGGGGTGACACCGACATCGTCCCCGACGGTGGCGGCACGATGGGCTCGCGGTCGCTGCAGCAGGGCGGCACCGCCGTGTACGCGGCCGCCGACGAACTGGTCGAGAAGGCCCGCAAGGTCGCCGCCCGCCTGCTCGAGGCCGCCGAGGCCGACGTCGAGCTCGACAAGGACCGCGGCGCGTTCCATGTCACGGGTACCCCGGCGATCTCCCGCACGTGGGCCGAACTGGCGCTGGCGTCGCACGGCGACCCCGACCTGCCCGAGGGGCTCAGCCACGCGATGTTCCACGCCGTCAACGGCCCGACCTTCCCGTTCGGCGCGCACGTCGCCGTTGTCGAGGTCGACACCGAGACCGGCAAGGTGCGCCACCGCCGCCACATCGCGTGCGACGACGCCGGCCGGGTGCTCAACCCGAACCTGCTCGAGGGCCAGATCCACGGTGGTGTCGCGCAGGGCGCGGCCCAGGCACTGCTCGAGGAGGTGCGCTATGACGAGGACGGCAACCCGGTGACGTCCAACCTCGCCGACTACGCGTTCATCAGCGCCGCCGAGCTGCCCGACATCGAAGTCGTGCACATGGAGACCCCGACGTTCATGAACCCGATGGGCGCCAAGGGTGTCGGCGAGAGCGGCACGATCGGCAGCACGCCCGCCGTGCAGTCGGCCGTCATCGACGCACTGTCGCACCTCGGCGTCACGCACATCGACATGCCGTGCTCGTCGCAACGCGTGTGGCAGGCCCTCCAGAGTGTCGGGGCATACAAGAGTTACCCGTCCGCGCCAAAGGCCCAGGCCATTGCGCAGCCTGCCGTCGAAGCGGTTGAGCCAACCAACCCGCGCCAGAGTTGGTGGCGGCGACTTCTGCGCCGACTTCTCGGGCGCTGACGCCCACCACGCGGCACTCGGCCACCACACAGGGCGGTCACTAGATTCGGGTCATGTCCAACCGATCCGGCATCGACCGCGCCCGGCTGGCCGCACGGCACGCCGACGAGGAACAGCGTTTCATCGACTCGCACCCGCGGTCGGCGGCGATGGCCGCCGAGGCGCGCACCACCCTGCTCGGTGGTGTGCCGATGGCGTGGATGACCCGCTGGCCGGGGGCGTTCCCGCTGTTCGTCGACCGCGCCGTGGGCGCGCGGTTCACCGACGTCGACGGCATCGAGTACGTCGACTTCTGCCTCGGCGACACCGGGGCGATGACGGGCCACGCCCTGCCGCAGGTGGCCGACGCGCTGCACGCCCAGGCGATGCGCGGCATCACCACCATGCTGCCCAGCACCGACGCCGCCTGGGTCGGCGGCGAGCTGGCCCGCCGGTTCGGCCTGCCGACGTGGCAGATGGCGATGACCGCCACCGACGCCAACCGGTTCGTGCTGCGCTTCTGCCGCTACCTCACCGGCCGGCGCAAGGTGCTCGTGTTCGACTGGTGCTACCACGGCAGCGTCGACGAGACGCTCGTGACGCTCGGCCCCGACGGCCGGCC
>JBMSSR010000278.1:0-3151 GCA_049424465.1 Ilumatobacteraceae bacterium | reverse complement strand
CGAACTGCACATCAGGTGATCGACGACCAGCTCGATCACCACTCGATCCGACCGATCCTTCGGTGGCCGGTACCGGGTGGCGTAGGCCGCTTCGGCGCCGGCCACCGACGCGTCGTCGTCGAGCACGCGCACCTCGCCCTCGAACGTGGCCCAGCGGGCACCGTCGAGCTGGGTGATCGATGCCCGACCACCGCGACGTGCGTTGCGCACCTTCACCGAGTCGTCGACGGTGATGACACGCAGGAGTACGGCACCGCTGTCGACCCGCCATGTGAAGCCGACCGGCACGGCGTGCGGCGATCCATCGGCGCGCAGCGTGACGAGCGTGGCGAGATGACGCTCATCGAGGAACCCGCGGAGTGCGTCGGACAGGTGCACGACCATGGTCAGGTGGTGGCGATCGCGGCCAGCATGTCGGCCTTCGCCGCCTTGCGTGCCGGCACGAACGCCGCCAGCGCTGCCAGCACGAGCACGAGCACCGATGCGGTGACGATGGTGGCGGTCGGCAGGGCGAACTCGCGGAGGCCCTGGTCGCGGAACGACCGCACGATGATCCAGCCGAGTGACGTGCCGAGACCGAGGCCGAAGACCACTCCCACGACGCCGGTGATCAGGCTCTCCCACAGCACGCTGCTGCGCACCTGGCGGCGGGTCATGCCCACCGCCCGCAGCAGGCCGAGCTCGCGGCGTCGCTCGTAGACCGCCAGCCACAGCGTGATGACGATGCCGATGACGGCGATGAAGATCGACATCCCGAGCAGGCCGTAGATGAAGTTGAGGAAGCCGTCGACCTGGTCGTCCTGCGACGCGATGAACTCGTCGCGGCTCTCGAGCTTGGCGGACGGGTAGCCCGTGAGCACCGCCGAGAGCGCCGATGTGTTGTCGGCCGTGACCCCACCGTCGGTGCGCACGAACACCGCGACGTCGAACAGGGGGAAGGCCTGGCCGTCGTACAGGCGGCGGTCGACGATGAGGTTGCCGAACGTGTCGTCGGCGAAGATGCCCTGCACGACGAGGCCCACCTCGGTGCCGTCGAGCAGCGTGGCCTTCACCGTGTCGCCGAGTGCGATGCCGTCGCGCTCGGCCTTGTCGGACGAGTACAGGATGCCGGTGGCGTCGAGGTCGGGGAAGCCACCCTCGACGAACCCCAGGTCGAGCACGGCAGCGGCGTTGGTGGGGTCGAGCGCGATGACCGCCTTCGACTTCCACGCCGGCGCAGCACCGTCAGACGTCTCCTCGAGCTGCAGCTGCGCGGCCGAGAGGCCGACCGCATCACCCACGCCCGCACCGGCCACTGCGTCAGCCACCTCGGTGGGCAGGCCGAAGCCGCTCTGCAGCTTCTCGGACACGATGTAGTCGGAGGTGAACGATTCGCCGATGATGACCCGGGCGCTCGCCTTGGCCGAGGCGCCGAGTGTGGCCACCGCAATGGTGAGCGAGAGACCGATGGCGAGGGCCATCGCGGTGATGGCCGTGCGCTTGGGGTTGCGCGCCGCATTGCGTGCCGACATGGTGCCCGCTGCACCGCGGAGACGGCCCAGCAGCGGTGTGGCCGAGCTGGCCACCGGTCCGGCGATGAACGGGCCCAGCACGATGATCGACACGAAGATGAGCGCCACACCGAGGCCGAGCAGCGCGGCGGTACCCGCCACGCCGAGCGACACCGAGCCGATGCCGAGCGCGAGGGCGACCGCGCCGACGAGCATCCGGCGACGTGACGCTGCAGACCGGTCGACGGCGACGTCGCGCATCGCCGCCAACGGCGGCACTCGGCCGGCCCTGATGGCCGGCACCACTGCACAGGCAAGGGTCACTGCGGTGCCGACCGCCATCGTGCCGAGGAACCCCTGCACGCCGACCACCAGATCGGTCGAGCCGGGGCCGAAGCCGATGGCGTTGAGCAGGGCCAACAACGCACCGGCGAGTCCCACACCGGCAGACGCACCGACGAGCGACCCGCCGAGGCCCACCACGAGTGCCTCGACGAACAGCGACCTGGTGACCTGACTGCGCGTGGCACCGATGGCACGCAACAGCGCGTTCTCGCGCTGGCGCTGCGCCGCACTGATGCTGAACACGTTGAAGATGATGAAGCTGCCGACGAACAACGAGATGAGCGCGAAGACCGACAGGAAGATCGTGATGAACCCGAGTGCACGCTGGATGGCGCTCTGGCTCTCCTCGGTGATCTCGGTGCCGGTGAGCACCTCGATCTCGGGATCCGCGAGCGCGGCCTCGATCGAGTCGGCGAGCACTGCCTCGTCGACACCGTCGTCACCCGCGACGAGGACTGCGTCGACCGTGTCGGTCGCCCCCACCAACAGTTGCTGCGCGACCGGCAACTGGAAGAACGACCAGTTGACGCCGCCGAAGCTGTCGGCGCCGGCGAACGTGGCGATACCGGCCACCGTGAACTCGCGGGTACCCGATGCCGCCGTCACGGTGACGGTGTCGCCGACGGCGACACTGCCCAGACGCGCCGATGCCCGGTCGATCACGACTTCGTTGTCCGCCGCCGGTGCCGCTCCCTCGTCGATGTCCCACGGCGACACCTGCCCGCCGACCCACGACGCGCCGAACTTGGGCGGCCCGTCGACGCCGAGCGGCACACCGTTGAACGTCACGACCGCGACACCCACCACGTAGCCGTCGGCCTCCGCCACGCCGTCGACGGCGCTGACGCGGTCGACGACCGCGGTGGCGATTCGGTCACGCGTCTCCTCGCCGAAGTCGCCCTCGATCACGTTCGCCGAGCGCACGAACGCATCGGTATCGGCGTACGCATCGGCGAACACCTGCGACAGCGACTGCCGGATGGTGCCGGTCAGCACGAACACGCCGTTCAGGAACGCCGTACCGGCGATGACGGCGATCGCCGTGATGACGAGCCGGCCCTTGCGGCTCCAGACGTTTCTCAGACTGAGTCGGAACACGGACTCACTCCCCGAGGTGCTTCATCTTGTCGAGCACGCGCTCGGCGGTGGGCTCGTGCATCTCGTCGACGATGCGGCCATCGGCGAGGAACACCACCCGATCGGCATAGCTGGCGGCACCCGGGTCGTGGGTGACCATCACGATGGTCTGGCCCAAGTCGGTGACCGCGCGCCGCATGAACGAGAGGATCTCGGCGCCGGTGCGGCGGTCGAGGTTT
>JBMSSR010000277.1:0-3211 GCA_049424465.1 Ilumatobacteraceae bacterium | reverse complement strand
TGAGCGCGCAGATCACCCAGCGATAACGTCCAATCCGCGCCGACACCGAAGCGGCCAGCCGGCACCCCGACCAGCTCACCGAGTTCCGGCGCCTGGCCCGCGCCGAACTCGGCGCCGCCGGCGCGCCCGCGCTCGCCGCGAAGACCGAGTCGATCCGCGAGTCGTGGGTGAAGGACCAGCTCGTCGAGGCAGGACGTGCCCGCGCCGCGAGCGTCGGCTGGCCCGATGCGTACGCCTTCACCAAGGCACTCGGCGAGCAGGCGCTCACCGAGACCAAGAAGGGTGTGCCGGTCAGCATCGTGCGCCCGTCGATCATCGAGTCCGCGCTCGCCGAGCCCTTCCCCGGCTGGATCCGCGGCTTCCGCATGGCCGAGCCGGTCATTCTCAGCTATGCACGCGGCCTGCTCAAGGAGTTCCCCGGCGTCCCCGAGGGCACCGTCGACGTCATCCCGGTCGACCTCGTCGTGGCCGCCATCATCGCCGTCACCGCACTCGGCCCCGAGGCGGCGGCACCGATCACACAGGTCGCCAGCGGCAGCGCCAACCCGCTCAAGTACGGCGTCCTCGTCCACCAGATCCGCGAGTGGTTCACCGCACACCCGCTGTACGACAACGAGGGCCAGCCCATCGTCGTCCCCGAGTGGCAGTTCCCCGCCCGTGGCCGGGTGACGGAGCAGCTCGCGCGGGCCAACATGCTCGCCGAGCGCGGCGAGCGCATCCTGCAGGCCCTGCCGCTGCGCGGCAAGCAGGCCGCGTGGGCAGCGACGCTCGAGGAGCGCAAGGGCGAGATCGACCGTGCGTACCAGTACGTGCAGCTGTACGGCCTCTACACCGAGTGCGAGGCGATCTACCAGGTCGACCGGCTGCTCGAGACATGGCGGTCGCTCGGCGCCGACGACCAGCGCGACTTCAACTTCGACCCCGCGTCGTTCGACTGGGCGCACTACGTCAGCAACATCCACCTGCCGTCGATCGTCCAGCACTCGCGCGCCAAGACACACGGCGGCAAGAACCGCGCCGACCGCACCACGCGCCTGCGCAAGTCGGTGCTGTCCCCGGACCGGCACGTCGCGGCGTTCGACCTCGAGAACACGCTCATCGCGAGCAACGTCGTCGAGAGCTATTCGTTCCTCGCCACGCGCCGGCTCAACATGCCCGAGCGTGTCCGCTACGTGCTGCGCACACTCGCCGAGGCACCCACGCTGCAGGCCGTCGACCGTCGCGACCGCACCGACTTCCTGCGGTTCTTCTACCGCCGCTACGAGGACGCCCCGGTTGCCCAGATCGACGAGGACAGCAAGGAACTGCTCACGCACCTCATCCTCGCCAAGTCGTTCCCCGCCGGTCTGCGTCGCGTGCGCGAGCACCGCGACCTCGGGCACCGCACGATCCTCATCACCGGCGCGCTCGACTTCGCGGTCGAGGGACTGCGGCCGCTGTTCGACGAGATCGTCGCCGCCAAGATGTCGGTCCGCCCCGACGGCACCTACAGCGGCCACCTCGCCCAGGTACCGCCGACCGGCGAGACCCGCGCCCAGATCCTCGCCGACTACTGCACCGCCGAGGGCCTGCGACTCGAGGAGAGCATCGCGTACGCCGACTCCTCGAGCGACCTGCCGCTGCTCGAGGCCGTGGGCTTCCCCGTCGCGGTCAATCCCGAGACCCGGCTCGCCGCCGTGGCGCGCAAGCGCGGCTGGCTCGTCGAGCACTGGTCCAAGGCATCCGGCGCGCCATCTCGACTGCTGCCCATCGGACCCCTGCTCAGCGACCGCGAGCGCAGGAAGGTGTTCCGATGAGCCGCCTCGTGTTCTCTCGCAAGCCGGCACGGTTCGCGGCCGCTCGCCTCGCCGGCACGCTGATGCCGGGCCGCGGCGCGACGGTCGGCCCGCTCGCGCTCGAACCCGACGAGACCCTGCCGCTCCCGTCGCCCGAGTGGCTCCGCCTGCGGCCACGACTGGCCGGCATCTGCGGCAGCGACCTCGCCCTGGTCGACGGCACCGCGTCCGCCTACTTCGACCCCCTCGTCAGCTATCCGTTCGTGCCGGGCCACGAAGTCGTCGCGGACGTCGTCGACGACGATGGTGCTGCCACACGTCGTGTGGTCGTCGTCCCCGTGCTGTCGTGCGCAGTGCGCGGCATCGCCCCCGTGTGCGTTGCGTGCGCAGCCGGTCACATCAACCTCTGCGAGCGTGCTGCGTTCGGCCACCTCGAGCCCGGCCTGCAGACCGGCTTCTGCACCGACACCGGCGGCGGCTGGTCCAGCGAGATGCTCGCCCACCCGCTGCAGGTCGTCGACGTGCCACACGACCTGTCCGACGAGGACGCCGTGCTCGTCGAGCCCACGGCGTGCGCAGTGCACGCGGCCGATCGCTACACCGGCGAGCACACGGCCGTCATCGGTGCGGGCACCATCGGCCTGCTCACGCTCGCCGCCATCTCGCGACGCACCGACCTCGGCGAGGTACAGCGCAACGGGCCGATCGTGGTCACTGCGCGGTACCCCGAACAGCGACGACTGGCCAAGGAGTTCGGTGCCGACATCGTGTGCGCACCCGACGAGCTCCCACGCTGGGTCCGGTCCACGACGTCGTCGCTCGTCCTCGGCGACCAGCTCACCGGTGGGGCTCCGCACGTCATCGACTGCGTCGGCAGCAGCGAGTCCGTGCAGCAGGCCCTGCGTGTCGTCGCACCCGCCGGCAGTGTCCATGTCGTCGGCATGCCCGGCAACGTGTCGCTCGAGCTCACCTCGCTCTGGCACCGCGAGACCTGCGTGCGCGGCTGCTACGCCTACACCCGCGCCGACTTCGACCGCGCCATCGACGTCGTCCGTCATCACTCACTCGGCCGACTCGTCGGCGCGACGTACCCGCTCAGCAAGTTCCACGACGCCATCGCCCACGCGGCGAATGCAGGTCGACGCGGCACCGTCAAGGTTGCCTTCGACCTGCGCACCAAGGAAGGGAAGTAGTCCGATGCCCCGCCCCGGATTCGTCCTCGAGGTCGACCGCTCCACACCGCCGTCGCTGTTCTGGCGCGGCGAGAACTTCTCGCTCGAGCGCCTGCCCGCCGGGCGCAGCCGCGTCATCTACCCGCCCGAGCCGCTGCCGGCCATCAAGGACGTCGACGGCGCCATCCGTCACGCGCTCCTCAACCCCGTCGACCAGGACCCGCTGCCCGCGCTGCTGTTCCCGGGCATGAAGCTCACCATCGC
>JBMSSR010000276.1:0-3218 GCA_049424465.1 Ilumatobacteraceae bacterium | reverse complement strand
TCACGCCGCGCATGATCATGACCAAGAAGGCGTTCGAGAACGCCATCGCCGTCACCTCGGCACTCGGCGGCAGCACCAACGCAGTGCTGCACCTCCTCGCCATCGCGAACGAGGCCGGCGTCGAACTCACCCTCGACGACTTCAACCGCATCGCCGCCAAGGTGCCGCACATCGCCGACATGAAGCCCGGTGGCCAGTTCCACATGAGCGACCTCGACCGCATCGGTGGCGTGCCCGTGGTGCTCAAGCACCTGCTCGACCACGGTCTGCTGCACGGTGACTGCCTCACCGTCACGGGCAAGACCATGGCCGAGAACCTTGCCGAGATCGATCCGCCCGCACCCGACGGGGTCGTGGTGCACCCGCTCACCGCGCCGATCCACGCCGAGGGCGGCATCGTGGTGCTCACCGGGTCGCTGGCGCCCAAGGGTGCAGTGGTGAAGGTGGCCGGCCTCACCGCCGAGCAGAAGCAGTTCGTCGGCACCGCTCGCGTCTTCGACGGTGAGGACGGCGCGATGGAGGCGATCCTCAGCGGCTCGATCGAGCCGGGTACCGTGCTCGTCATCCGCTACGAGGGTCCCAAGGGCGGTCCGGGCATGCGCGAGATGCTCGCGATCACGGGTGCGCTCAAGGGCGCAGGCCGTGGCGCCGACTGCGCGCTCATCACCGACGGCCGCTTCAGCGGCGGGACGTGGGGCTTCTGCATCGGTCACGTCGCACCCGAGGCTGTCGACGGCGGCCCGATCGCGTTCGTGCGCGATGGCGACCAGATCAAGGTCGACGTCAACGACCTGAGCCTCGACCTGCTGGTCGACGACGGCGAGATCGCCAGGCGCCGGGCCAGTTGGGCGCCCAACCCGCCGCGCTACACGACCGGCGTGCTGGGCAAGTACGCCCGGCTGGTGCAGGGCGCCGAGACCGGCGCGATCACCAACACACTCTGACGGCGGTCGACCGCCGGGTCAGGCGAACTGCATCGCCCCATCGTCGACGGGATCCTTGGCGAACATCTGCCGATCGCGGGCGTAGTCCTGCGGGTTGACCCACGGTGCCCGGTCGCCCTGCTTGGGGAAGCGGTGCATCTCGCGGTTCATGTACCCGGGCGAGAAGTCGTCGATCCACGGGCGCAGTGGCATCGACCGGTCGGCGTCGCGGAGGGTCGGCGTGCATCGGGTGCTCGAGGTGGCCCGCATGTGGTTGAGCAGTCGGCAGACGTACTCGCTGATGAGGTCGGCGCGCAGCGTCCACGACGCGTTGATGTAGCCGAAGGCTGACGCCAGGTTGGGCACACCGCTGTACGCGAACCCCTTGTACGTGAGGGTGTCGGCGAAGTCGACGGGGCGGCCGTCGACGATGAAGTCCATCTCGCCGAGCGTCACGAGCTGCAGCCCGGTGGCCGTGACGATGATGTCGGCGTCGAGGTGTTCGCCCGACGCGAGCCGGAGACCGGTCTCGTCGAACGACTCGATGTGGTCGGTCACCACGGCCGCCTTCCCGGCACGCATCGCCGCGAACAGGTCGCCGTTGGGCACGAGGCACAGTCGCTGGTCCCACGGGCCATAGGGCGGCGTGAAGTGCGTCTCGATGTCGACGCCCGGCAGTTCCTTGCGCACCTTGTCGACGAGGTACTGCTTGACCTTGTCGGGGTTGGTGCGCGTGCGGCGGTACACCATCTGCTGGAAGGCGGTGTTCTTGCGTCGGGTGATCGCGTAGGCCAGTCGGCTCGGCAGTACTGCGCGCAGCAGGTTGGCAATCCGATCCTCGTCGGGTCCCACGGCCATGTAGGTCGGGGTGCGCTGCAGCATCGTGACGTGCGCAGCGCGCTGTGCCATTGCCGGGACCAGTGTCACCGCAGTGGCACCCGAGCCGATGACGACGACCCGCTTGCCGTCGTAGTCGAGGTCGTCGGGCCACTCCTGCGGATGGACGATGGTGCCGCGGAAGGTGTCGCGCCCCGCGAAGTCGGGCGTGTAGCCACCGCGATAGCTGTAGTACCCCGAGCACATGTAGAGGAACGTGCAGGTCACCTGTACCGTGCCGGAGGCGGAGGTCGACGTGACCGTCCAGCGGTTCGTACCGCTGTCCCACTCGGCGCGGTCGACGTGGTGGCCGAAGCGGATGTGCCGGTCGATGCCGTGCTCGTGAGCGGTCTCGCGCACGTACTCGAGGATCGACGGGCCGTCTGCGATCGCCTTGGCCGCGGTCCACGGCTTGAAGTTGAAGCCGAGTGTGTGCATGTCGGAGTCGCTGCGCACGCCGGGGTAGCGGAAGAGGTCCCACGTACCACCGATGGCGTCGCGCCCCTCGAGGATGAGGTAGGTGCGGTCAGGGCAGTGCGTCTGCAGGTGGTACCCGGCGCCGATGCCCGACAGGCCGGCGCCGACCACCACCACATCGACGTGCTCGGGGGCGGTGTCGTTCACGACCGCACCTTAGGTGACCACCGCCGCGTGAGGTCTGCTGCACGCCTGTACCCGGTTCGGTACCGTGACGCCATGCACATCGTCGAGCCGTCCGGGACTGCACGGGCAGCGGTGCATCCGGACCTGCCGGGCGAGGCGACGACGGCCGAGATGATCCGATCGTTCTGGCCGTTCACGGTGGGGCGCCGCCGTCGACTCGGTGTCGCACTGGTGCTCGCGATCGTGCAGTTCGTCGTCGCCGCAGCACTGCCGCTGTTGACCGGTGAGCTGCTCGCGTCGGCACTCCGGTCGACCACGGCGGCCGATGCTGTCGAGCGCTACACCACCGAGTGGCTGGCACGGGCCCGTGACACGGCGGCACTCATCGGCGATCTGGCCCCGACCTCGAGCGACCCGGACGCGACGTCGGCCGGCATCCGCGCTGCTGCGGCCCAACAGGACGTGGCGGCGGCGCGAGAGGTGGTGGACGACCTCTTTCCCGGCGAGCTGACCTACGACACCTCGGGGGCGATCGGGCGGACCATCCACCGGCAGGTGGGCGAGTCGGACGACGGCTGGGTGGTCACCGCCCTCGCGGCCACCGACGACGGGTCTGTCGGGCGTGACGAACTGGTCGGCCTCGGCGGGTCGACCGCGCAGGACGACCAACGGGCGTTCGACTTCCTCGTCGGCACGCTCGCCCTCGACGAGGATGCGGCCGCACAGCGCCACGACGAGCAGACGCGTCTGCTCGTCGTGGCGCTTGCGCGGCCGCCTCGTCGTCGCGGGCGCGCGTGCCGCCGAGGCAGTCGAACG
>JBMSSR010000275.1:0-3248 GCA_049424465.1 Ilumatobacteraceae bacterium | reverse complement strand
CGGCCACGGCCGCTTCTGCGCGTATGCCGTCGTCAGGTCGGCCGACGGGGTGGTGCGCATCGTCGCGTGCGTCGCGCTCGCGGTCGCGGGAGTCGACGCGGTCGGGCCGTACGGGCTCGCCATCGCGTTCGCACCGCTGCCCGGTGTGCTGTGGGTCGCGCTCCGCGGCCACCTGCGGACCGAGGACGGCCCACCGGCCGAGTGGAACGAGGTGACACAGAACCTCGGGTGGCTGCTCGCCGGTTCGATGTGCGCCGCCGGCCTCGTCAACGCCGGTCCGCTGGCCGTCACCGTGCTCGCTGCCGAGGGACAACAGGCGAGCGTGACGAGGTTCACCTACGGCGTCCTGCTCGCCCGCGTGCCGCTCTTCATGTTCCAGGCCGTGCAGGCAGCATTGCTCCCCCGTCTGTCGGGCCTCGCCGCGCGCAACGAGATCGCCGAGTTCCGCCAGGGGCTCGGTCGCCTGCTCAAGATGGTGCTCGTCGTCGCCGTCGTGGGCACCATCGGCGCGTACGTGCTCGGCCCGTTCGTGATCGAGAAGTTCTACGACTCTCGTCTCGACGGCCGCACGTTGGCGGTCCTTGCCCTCAGCAGCGCCACGTACATGTTCGCGCTCGCGCTCGCGCAGGCGGTCATCGCGCTGCGAGGCCATGCGCTCGTGGCGCTCGGCTGGGCAGGCGCCGCGGCCACGTTCGTCGCGGCGGTCGCCGTCAACACGGGTGCCGAGCTGTTCGCCCGGGTCGAGACCGCGCTGCTCGGCTCGTCGGTCGCCGCGCTCGTGCTGTTCGCAGTCGCGCTGCGGTCACGATTGCGGACCGGTGCACAGGCGACCGGCATCTCGCTGGTCGACGCGATCACCGACCTGCCGCTCGAGCACTAGGCACGACTCAGCGGTTGGCCTTGGCCGACTCGATCGCGAGGTCGTGGGCCACCATCATGCTGATGAGTGACGGGAAGTCGACCTCGGGCGTCCACCCGAGCTTGTCGCGTGCCTTGGTGCAGTCACCGATCAGCAGGTCGACCTCGGCGGGGCGGAAGAACTTGGGGTCCTGGCGCACGTACGGCGTCCAGTCATCGATGCCGATCTCGCCGAATGCACGGTCGAGCAGGTCGCGGATGCTGTGGGTCTTGCCCGTCGCGATGACGTAGTCGTCGGGCTCGTCCTGCTGCAGCATCATCCACATCGCGCGCACGTAGTCGCCGGCGTAGCCCCAGTCGCGCTGCGGCTCGAGATCGCCCATCACGATCTCCTTCTGCAGGCCGAGCTTGATGCGCGCGACCGAGTTGGTGACCTTGCGCGTCACGAACTCGAGGCCGCGACGCGGCCCCTCGTGGTTGAAGAGAATGCCGCTGCAGGCGTACAGGTCGTAGCTCTCGCGGTAGTTGACGACGATGTCGTGCCCGAACACCTTGGCGCAACCGTACGGCGACCGCGGGTGGAACGGCGTGCGCTCGGTCTGCGGCGTCTCGCGCACCTTGCCGAACATCTCGCTGCTGCTCGCCTGGTAGAAGCGGATCGGGTTGTTCTTCGCGCCGCCGACCATGCGAATCGCCTCGAGCATGCGCAGCACGCCGAGGCCGGTGATGTTGGCCGTCAACTCGGCCTGGTTGAAGCTGAGGGCGACGAACGAGATCGCGCCGAGGTTGTACACCTCGTCGGGCTGCGTGGCCTCGAGGGCCTTGACCAGCGACGGCAGGTCGGCGAGGTCACCCGGCACCGCCTCGACGAACGGGAACTCCTCCTGCACCGCCGTGAACTTGGGGTTGTTCTGCCCCTTCACCATGCCGAACACCTCGTAGCCCTTCCCGTGGAGGAACGAGGCGAGGTGCTGGCCGTCCTGGCCGGTGATTCCGGTGATGAATGCGCGGGGCATCGGGCTGCTTTCAGGTCGGGTTGGCCCGCCGATCGTACCGGAACCCGCTGCCGCGTCGCCGGTTCGCGCCCGCCGCCGGCCAGTAGCCTCCCGGACGCATGGCGGCCCTGCGCATCGCGTTCGACACCGGCCCGCTCCACGGGCCGCGCACGGGCATCGGCTCGGCAGTGTCCGAGCTCCACACCACCCTCGCCGCGAGACCCGACGTCAGCCTGGTCGACTACCTGCTGTCGTTCCGCACCCCGGTACCACCCGGTACCACCCGACTCCCGCTGCCGGCGACGGTCGCACACCGCGTCTGGGCGCGGGCGCCGATGCCGCGGGTCGACCGATGGCTCGGCGAGGTCGACGTGGTACACGGCACCAACTACGTCGTGCCACCGTCCCGACGTCCGTGCGTCGTGTCGGTCTACGACCTGTGGTTCCTGCGCAACCCGTCACTCGCCGCACCCGCCGTGCGCCGCGCCGCCGAGGTGCTGCGTGCCGCTGTCGGGCGCGGTGCCGTGGTGCACACCTCGTCGCACGCCACCGAGACGGCGGTGCGCGAACTGCTGCCCGGCGCACCGGTCCGCACGGTGCACCTCGGCGCCCTGCCGGTACCGCCGTCTGACGGCGATGTGCCCATTCCCGACCTCGCCGGTCGCCCGTTCATCGTCGCGATCGGCACGGTCGAGCGACGCAAGAACCTGCCGCGGCTCGTTGCCGCGTTCGGTCACGTCGCGGCGGCGCACCGCGACCTCGTGCTCGTGCTCGCCGGCTCGCCGGGTGACGACGCGTCGGCCACCGAGGCGGCCATCGACGCACTCGGCCCTGCGCTCGCGCCACGAGTGCTGCGAACGGGCCGCATCGACGACACGGCGAGGGCGTGGTTGCTGCGACACGCCACGGCCGTCGCGTACCCGTCGCTCGACGAGGGATTCGGCTTCCCGCTGCTGGACGCAATGCAGGTCGGCGTGCCGCTCGTCGCATCCACTGCGGGCTCGATCCCCGAGGTGGCCGGTGATGCCGCCCGCTACTGCGACGCGCTCGACGTCGACTCCATCGCTGCCGCGCTCGCCTCGGTCCTCGATGACAGTGCCGAGCGACGGCGCCTCGTCGACGCCGGCAACTCGCGCTGGGTCACGTTCACCTGGCAGCGCTGCGCCGACGGTCTCGTCGACCTCTACCGATCCGTCAGCACAGGGGAGCTCGCCCGATGACCACCACCTCCACGTCCACGCGGCCCTCCGTTGCAGTGCTGTGCGGCGGCGTCGGCGCGGTTTTTCATGATGACAAACCCGGCGATAACCCCGGCGATGATGGTTCCCCCCGCACCCATGGGGGCGAGTGCGGCGGCGATCCCCGACGCGGCGGAAGTCACCCCGTCCTGCATGT
>JBMSSR010000274.1:0-3264 GCA_049424465.1 Ilumatobacteraceae bacterium | reverse complement strand
CTCGACGCCGACACCTGGGGAGGCCCGTGGGGCAGCGCCGTCCTCGGCATCGGGCTCGGCGTGGTCTCGAGCGCCGTGCAGCTCGCCGTCTGTTTCCGGCCCCCGGCCGCCGACGGCGCGAAGTGACCGTCAGGCAGTGACCCGATGACCGCTGCACCGCCCGTCGCCACCACCGCGACCGACGCACCGCGCCGTCGCAACCCGTTCGGCCTCGCCGTCGTCATCATCGGGTGCGTGCTTGTCGCCGCGATGTGGATGTACTACCTCGCAGCCGATGACGGGCCCGGGGTCTATCAGTTGCAGGACCAAACGTGGCGCGAGTCGGCTGCACCCGTCTGCGAGCAGGCGTACGTCGACCGCATGGCGCTCGTCGACACGTCGCAGGGCTTCATCACCGATCCGACCCCCGAGCAGATGGCCGTGCGCGCCGAGATCGTCGACCGCGCCACCGACGTGGTCGAGACGATGCTCACTGACATCGTCGCGATTCCCGTCGACAACGACCGCGATCGCGAGATCCTCGCCACGTTCGAGAAGTACTACCGCATGATCATCGCCGACCGACGGCGCTACGCCGACCAGTTGCGGGCCGGTGACGCCGAGACCTTCGCCGAGTCGGTGGTGCTGGGCGGCCCGGTCTCGAACGTGGTGACCGACTTCACCGCCGGCGTGAAGGGCAACGACGTGCCGGCGTGCACCCCGCCGCACGACCTGGCCAACACCCGTCAGCCCTGAACCGCCGGGGCCGCGGCGTCAGCCGCCCCACTCGACCCGCACCCACCCCGCGCCGTCGCCGTACCGGCGCACGACCCGGGCCGGTGAACCGACGGCGACCGAGTAGTCGGGCACGTCACCGGTGACCACCGAGTTGGCGCCGATGACGACGTGCCGACCGATCGTCGCCCCCGGCAGCACGACGGCCCCGTGGCCGATCCACGAGCCCGCACCGATGGTGACAGCGCGCTCGGGCTGGGACTGTGCCGAGATGGGGCGGGTGACGTCCTCGTACCCGTGGTTCTGGTCGGTGATGTACACGTGGTGACCGGTCCAGACGTCGTCACCGATGTCGATGGCGAAGTGCCCGACGATGCCGCTGCCGCGGCCGATGAGGCACCGGTCGCCGATCCGCACCACCGGGTCGGTCAGGCACTGCTGGCCGGGCATCATGCCCGCTGACAGCGTCACGCCCGGCCCGATCATCGTGTTCGAGCCGATGTGGATGTAGCGCTCGTTGTAGACCGTGTTGACGGGGAAACAGATGATGCTCCCCGCCCCGAACCGCCCGAACCGCTGGCCGCTGCGGTCGTCGGGACCGATGGCCCCCGCCACACGGGCCCACTCCCAGATCCGGCGCACCAGCTCGCCCGACCATCGACCCCTTGCTCGCCGGAATGAGGTCATCGGACCGGTCACCACGGGGCGACCCTACTGGCGGGGACGGGTAGGATGGCCCTTTCCATGAGCCAGACCATCCCCGCCCCATCGGCCGCCACGACGACGCTGCGCCACCCTGTCGCCAAGGGGTGGCTGGTCCACTGCGTCACCGCCCTCGGCGCCGTGTGCGGCATGTTCGGCATCATCACGGTCGCCGACGGCACACCCCGCCTCGCGATCATGTGGTTGGCGATCGCCATGGTGCTGGACGGCATCGACGGCCCTGTCGCACGCGCGTGGAACGTCCGCGACCACGTGCCGCGGATCGACGGCTACACGCTCGACCTCGTCGTCGACTACGTCACCTGCATCGTCGTGCCGGTCATCTTCCTGCACGCGTTCGACATGCTCCCCCAGGGGTGGTCGCTCGTCGTCGGCGCATTCGTGCTGTTCACCTCGGCACTGTGGATGTCACGCACCGACCAGATGACCGACGACCACTGGTTCAACGGGTTCCCCTGCGAGTGGAACCTCGTCGTGCCCACCCTGTTCCTGCTGCACGTCGATCCATGGGTCACGGCCGGCGTCTGCGTGGCCCTGTCGCTCACCCAGTTCACCGACTGGAAGTTCGTGCACCCCATCCGGGTCGTGGCACTCCGACCGGTCAACACGGGTGTCACCATCCTGTGGTTGACCTCGGTACTCGTCCTCACGGCCACGACACCCGAGTTCGACAGCATCGGACGGTGGGTGCTGGTCGCCTGCCCCGTGTACATGATCGGCCTCGGTGCCTGGCGCACGCTCGCGCCCCGTGGGCTCGAGCCGGCGAACGACACGCTCGCCCAGCAATGACCACCACGGCCGACCGGCCGCTCGCCAACTGCCTCACCGACGTCGTCGGTCTCGCCGTCGGTCACCACCAGCGCACTGGTCGGGGCTGGCGCACCGGGACCACGGTGGCGCTGCTGCCACCCGGCAGCGTCGTGGGGGTCGACGTTCGAGGCGGCGGACCCGGCACACGCGAAACCGACCTGCTCGATCCACTGTCGACCATCAGCACCGCCCACGCGATCTGCCTCACCGGCGGCAGCGCATACGGCCTCGCCGCAGCGCAGGGCGTGATGACCGTCCTCGAGCAGCGCGGCATCGGCTTCGAGGTCGGCCGCCCGCAGACCCCCGACCACGGCGTCGTGCCGCTCGTGCCTGCCGCGGTGATCTTCGACCTCGCTCGCGGCGGCACGTTCGCCCACCGGCCCGACGCGAGCTTCGGCGAACGCGCCACCCGATCGGCACGCACGACGCCCTCGCCGAACGGCACCGTCGGCGCCGGTACCGGGGCGCGGGCCGGGGGCCTGCAGGGCGGTCTCGGCACGGCGTCGGCCACGCTGACACTCGACGACGGTGACCGCGAGGTCGTTGTCGCCGCGCTCGTCGTCGTCAACTCGGTCGGGACCGTCATCGACCCCTCCACGGGTGTGCCGTGGGAGCGCGGCGACGATCTCCTCGGCGCGCCGACCGACCGCCAACGCGCCGCACTCGCCCGCACCGCGGACGCCGCGAGGCCACCGCTCAACACCACCATCGGCATCGTGGCGACCACCGCCCTGCTGTCCAAGGCAGAGTCCACCAAACTGGCGGCGGTCGGCCACGCCGGCCTCGCCCCGGCCATCCGCCCCGCGCCCGGCCTCTTCGACGGCGACACCCTCTTCGGCGTCGCCACCGGCCGTGACGACCTGACGGGCGACACGACCCGCCGGCGCACCGCCCGGCTCGACGCAGTCCTCGCCGCCGCCGCGCAGTGCGTGGCGCGGGCGTGCACCAACGCCGTCGTGCGTGCCGACGGCCCGAACTCGTACCGTGCGCTGTGCCCGTCGGCATTCAGGCCGACGG
>JBMSSR010000273.1:0-3265 GCA_049424465.1 Ilumatobacteraceae bacterium | reverse complement strand
GACATCAAGCCGGGCAACGCCCTGCCGCTGCGCTTCATCCCCGTCGGTACGACCGTGCACAACGTCGAGCTGCGCCCCGGCCAGGGCGGCAAGCTCGGTCGTTCGGCCGGCATGGCCGTGCAGCTGGTCGCCAAGGAGGGCGAGTTCGCCACCCTGCGCCTGCCCAGCACCGAGATGCGCCGCGTGATGATCGACTGCCGCGCCACCGTCGGCGAGGTCGGCAACAGCGAGCACGAGCTCGTCAAGATCGGCAAGGCCGGTCGCAACCGCTGGAAGGGCGTCCGCCCGCAGACCCGTGGTGTGGCCATGAACCCCGTCGACCACCCGCTCGGTGGTGGCGAGGGCCGCACGTCGGGCGGTCGCCCGGCCGTGTCGCCGTGGGGCAAGCCCGAGGGTGTGCGCACCCGCAACACCAACAAGCCGTCGCAGCAGCTCATCGTGCGCCGTCGCCGCACGTCGAAGGGCCGGAGGTAATCACCCATGTCGCGCAGTCTCAAGAAGGGCCCGTTCATCGACGCCCACCTGCTCAAGAAGGTCGACGAGCAGAACTCGGCCGGCGATCGCAAGGTCATCAAGACCTGGAGCCGCCGCAGCACGATCATCCCCGACATGGTGGGTCACACCATTGCGGTGCACGACGGTCGCAAGCATGTCCCGGTGTACGTCACCGAGAGCATGGTCGGCCACAAGCTGGGTGAGTTCAGCCCCACCCGCACCTTCAAGTTCCACGCCGGCCAGGAGAAGAACACGAAGGGGCGCAAGTGACCGGTCCGAAGCTCAACGAGAAGTCGTTCGTCGCCGGCGAGCGAGTGGGCACCAAGGCCCGCGCCACCGACATCCGCATGTCGGCCAGCAAGGTGCGCGTCGTGCTCGACCTCATCCGTGGTCTCCCGGTGCGCAACGCCGACGAGGTGCTGCAGTTCACCGACCGTGAGGCCGCCGTGGTCGTCCGCAAGGTGCTGGCCAGTGCCGTCGCCAACGCCGTGCACAACGACGAGCAGGATGCCGACGAGCTGTTCGTGCTCGCGTGCTACGCCGACGAGGGCCCGACGCTGAAGCGGTTCACCCCGCGTGCCCGTGGCCGCGCCGGTCGCATCAACAAGCGCACCGCGCACATCACCGTCGTGGTCGCCCGTCTCGACGACACCCGCCTCGAGGTCGTGCAGGCCCGTGAGGCCCGCCGCACCGCCGCGGGCCGCCGCCGTGGCGCCCCGGCGCGCGGTGCCGCCCGCCGCCGTGCCCGCGTCGAGCGCAGCCGCCAGCGTGCGGCCGGTGCCGCCACCGGCACCACCGAGGCCACTGCCAGCGACGACGTCGCCGACCAGATCGAGGACCAGGTGGAAGAGGTCGCCACCGAGACCGACGGCGCCGCCGCCGAGGAGAGCAACTGATCATGGGCCAGAAGATCAACCCCTACGGCTTCCGCCTCGGTGTCACCACCGACTGGAAGAGCCGCTGGTTCAGCGAGCGCGACTACAAGGACTACCTCACCGAGGACTGGAAGATCCGTCGTGCGCTGATGGCCAAGCTCGAGTCGGCTGCCGTCAGCCGCATCGAGATCGAGCGCACGCGCGACAAGGTCCGTGTCGACATCCACACCGCACGCCCCGGCATCGTCATCGGTCGCCGCGGCGCCCAGGCCGACGAGCTGCGCGCCCTGCTCACGCAGATCACCGGCAACCCGAAGGTGCAGCTCAACATCGTCGAGATCAAGAGCCCCGAGCTCGACGCTGCGCTCATCGCCCAGGGTGTCGCCGACCAGCTCGTCAACCGCATCGCCTTCCGCCGTGCCATGAAGCGCGCCGTGCAGAACGCACAGAAGGCCGGTGCCCTCGGCATCCGCGTGCAGTGCTCGGGCCGACTCGGTGGCGCCGAGATGAGCCGCACCGAGTGGTACCGCGAGGGTCGCGTGCCGCTGCACACGCTGCGCGCCGACATCGACTACGGCATGCGTGAGGCACGTACCTCGAGCGGTCGCGTCGGCGTCAAGGTCTGGATCTACAAGGGCGACATCGTCCCCTACAAGGCCCAGGGCGAGGACAAGATCACCCGCGAGGCAGCGATGGCCGTCGGCGAGGTCGCCGGCATGGCGCCTGCCTCCCCGCGCAAGGTCGTGTCGTCGGCCGGCCGCCGCAAGGCCGACGAGGGCGAGGCCGACGCCAGCCCGCTGGTCAAGGAAGCCGATCCCGAGCTCGAGAAGCTGCTCGACGAGGAAGAGGAAATCGCACGCCGCACGCACGGCGCTGCGCACGAAGCACCGCACTTCCGTGGGGAGGACTGACCTGTCATGTTGATGCCCCGTAAAGTCGCACACCGCAAGCACCAGCGCGGCCGGATGAACGGCATGGCCAAGGGTGGCACCGAGCTCGCCTTCGGCGAGTACGGCATCCAGGCCCTCGAGCCGGGCTGGCTCACCGCCCGCCAGATCGAGGCCGCACGTATCGCCATGACCCGCGCCATCAAGCGTGGTGGCAAGGTCTGGATCAACGTGTTCCCCGACAAGCCCGTCACCAAGAAGCCGGCCGAGACCCGCATGGGTTCGGGCAAGGGCAACCCCGAGTTCTGGGTGGCCGTGGTCCGTCCGGGTCGCGTGCTGTTCGAGCTCTCGTTCCCGAACGAAGAGACCGCCAAGGCCGCCATGGCCAAGGCGATCCAGAAGCTGCCGATCAAGGCGCGCATCATCACCCGCGAGGAGGTCTACTGAGATGGCACGTTCCAACACTGAGCTGAAGGAAATGGATCTCGCCGCCCTCGTCGAGGAGCTGCGGGCCACCAAGCAGGAGGCGCTGAACCTGCGTTTCCGCAACGCCACGGGTCAGCTCGAGAACAATGCCGAAATCGGCAAGGTTCGCAAGCAGATCGCCCGTATCAACACCCACATCCGCGCCCGTGAGATCGCGCTGGCGGAGGGAAGCAACTGATGACCGACATCGAAACCACCGAACGCAACGCCCGCAAGGTCCGTGAGGGCCTCGTGGTGTCCGACAAGATGGAGAAGACCGTTGTGGTCGCCGTCGTCGAGCGCGTGCGTCACCCGAAGTACGGCAAGTTCATGATGCGCACCAAGAAGCTCTATGCGCACGACGAGGCCAACGATGCCAACGTCGGCGACAAGGTGCGCCTCATGGAGACCCGCCCGCTCAGCAAGAACAAGCGCTGGCGCGTCGTGGAAGTCCTGGAGCGTGCCAAGTGATCCAGCAGGAATCCCGTCTCCGCGTCGCCGACAACAGCGGCGCCAAGGAAGTGCTCGTCATCAAGGTGCTCG